>JABFSC010000166.1 GCA_013140885.1 Deltaproteobacteria bacterium
GAGCAAGAATAGTTTGGACAGCCGGGAGCGAGAGAAAGGATTGGTACAGATGAGGAACTTCCACCAAGGACCCAGCGAGGCGAGTCACAATCTCGGCACCGCGTGCCCAGTGCCGATTCGCTTTGGTTCGTTGTTGTAAGCGGTCATAGAGCCGTCCCGCGGCGGCACCGAGCCGCCACTCGGCAAGGGGCGCTTCATATTCGTCGAGCACGGGTAGGGTTTGCATCAAGAGCTCTTCAGCCTGATCATACTGTTGTTGAGCGAGTGCGCACTCGATCAAGACCGACCGACCGAGGACAAGATACGTCCGTTCGCCTGGTTGTTCCGCAATCTCACACACCCGCGCTGCCTCACGCTGTGCATTCGCGGAGTGTCCTTGGAGCAACCAATACTGACTGAGACCGTAATGCAGTGGCATGCGCCAAATCCAGTCCATCAAGAGCCGCTCCCGTGCAAGTCGCTCGGCAATTGTCTGAAAACAGCGCAAAGCCGCGCCCGTGTCTTGAAGACCAAGATGCGCGAATCCGAGGAGAATGGGGCTCACCAGTTGACCATAGCCAAGCTGCATTTCGTCCGCCTGGCGGGCGCCTTGTTCACACAGCGTACGAGCCTGGACGAAGTCTCCACTTTCAGTCAACAGCCAGGCCATTTCCAGTCGAAAAAGCATCGCCCACAAGTGATGCCCATTCTTCTCCGCCATTGCAATTCCCTGATGGAGGAGTCGATACATCTCGCCCCACTGTCCATGGTGCAACAACGCCCACGCCTGAAAGAAATGACAGAGTAAGTAATTGTGAGCATCGCCTGCCTGTTGTGTCAGCGTTCTCCCCTCTGCTGCTGTACGGATCGCCGTGTGATATTCAGACCGCAAGCAATGGAAATAGGACAACCGACCGGTATGCATTCCGAGCAGTGGGACACTTTTTATACGCCGGGCGGTGTCAGCGGCAGTCATGACTGCCGTCATGTCCTCTTGTCGCCACCCTTCCCATAATAGATGGTAATACCCGGTCACGCCTTGCATTTCATGACGGAGGTCCTCCTCCTGTAAGTGTGGACTGAGAGCGGCAATACGTTGCACCGCTTGGAGACAGGTGTCACGACTTACCCAGGACAAGGCGGTCGCCACGTGTGACAACATCCGCACTTCACTTTGGAGATCGTCATACGTTCGCGCAATCTCAGCGGCACGGGTTAAATCCTCAACCGCGTGTGGCATCGCACCCATCGAGCGGAAGAGCAGTCCGCGTTGCTCAAGTATTGCTCTCTGAAGCGGGGGTTGCTCCGCTTCAGTCAGACGAGGCACCAGCGCAAGCGCACGGGCAAGATCTTCAAGCGCTTCACGGTTAGCATACTGGCGCGCGGCATTGTCCGCGGCTTGACGACGAAAGTGCAACGCACGACGATAGTCCCTCCCCTGTTCAAAGTGCATTGCCAGTTCGGCTGCCACCTCTCCCACGCGGTCCCCATACGCGCTTGCTAAGTGTGTCCCAATACACTGATGAAAATGAGTACGCCGTCCAGGAGCTACTCGCTGAAACAACACCTGTTGATACAAGGCATGACGAAACTGATACCGCCCCGTGACTGTCCCATCTGGCCACTCGCTCACTTCGGAGGTCTGGAGAAACTGGCCCTGCCGCGCGAGCCGCTCGCAAGCCGTTTCAATGTTCTGCGTGTCCCGTGCGAGGGCAGTCGCAACCAACGCTGTTGAAAATTCCACGCCCACGACACTCGCAGCCTCTAAGACTGCTTGTTCCTCAGTTGGTAATCGCTCCACCTGCCGCTCAATCATCTGGCGAATAGTGTCGGGAACTGTACTGCCAACATCGCTCATGGTCGTTAGCAATTCCCAACGTCCCTCGTGCTCAATAAGCAGGGGTTGTGTCAGGACATCGTTCACGACATTCACTAGAAAGAGGGGATTCCCATCGGTGCGGTGATAAATTACGCGGCCCAGAGCCTGTAAGAGTTCAGGGTCAGCGCCAACAAAGCGGGTCCTCAAGTATTCAACCACCGCAGCCTCAGGAAGGAGCTCGATGGGAAGTTCTTGGCAATGGCCGTGGATCAGCAGATCTTGCTTGACCGTTTTCAGCGGATGACCGCTCATAATGACATCAACCGGCCGATAGGTTCCGATCACCAAGAGCCGTGTTGGTTCTCGGCGGCGGGCGAGGGTGGCGACAAGATCGAGGGTCGCGTTATCGCTCCATTGGAGGTCTTCTAGGACCAACACCAGAAGTTTCTCTCCAGAGAACACTTCGATGGCCTCGGCAATCTCTCGCAGCATGCGCTCTTGTGTTGCCCCGAGCACTTCACGCTGGAGCCGCTCCCGCTCCTCCGCACTCAGCAACGAAGGCATCTGCAGCAACCACGTCGGCGCATATTGCCTTAACATCTCGAGACGGTGCTCGTGTCCTGGTTCTCGACAGAGCTGTTTCACCGCCTCAAAGATTGGACGATAGGCTTCCCCAATCCCGTAGTGCTCCACACATTGCCCAGAGGCGAATGAGCAGTCTGTCGTTGCACGAAACTGCGCTAGGAACGCTTCGATGACGGTCGTTTTTCCAATCCCTGCCTCTCCGGTCACGAAGAGGATTTGTCGCTCCCCCTGAAGCGCCTTCTCTCCCCAGAGGAACAGTTGTTGGAGTTCTTTATCTCGACCCACCAGAGCAGAAGGCCAATGGCGACTCACCATTGGTCGTCCCTGCCCGTCCTCCAGACTGCTCTCTGTTCGCGGCCTTCTGTCTTCGGAGCGCGGCACTTGGAACTGCGCACTCGGAACCGGTGAGGGGCTTGTGGAAGGCGGACCGATGAATCGATACCCTCGTCGATGGACGGTTTCAATGAAGGAGGGGCTCTTTGCCTCGTCCTTCATCGCTTGGCGCAATTCCCGAACATACACTTTGAGCACCGCCTCCCCGACAACCGTCTCTGGCCAAACCCCATCGAGTAGTTCCTGTTTTGTGACTAACCGCCCGCCATG
>JABFSC010000107.1 GCA_013140885.1 Deltaproteobacteria bacterium
GCCTGTGACCTGTCTCCCGAAGGAGAGATCGAACTCACCGCTGGTTGGGTCCGTCACCGCTACAGCGCCAACTGGAAGATGCTGCCGGAAAACGATACCGACGGGTACCATCTTGGCTTCACCCACGCCAGTTTTATCAAGGCGGTGGATTCGCAATACAATCTATTCACGGGACAGGAAAAGGATGTGCGCGCGGTGCTGCGCGACTGGGGCAATGGCCACACCGAGATCGACTGGGCCCCTGGCTATAAGCGACCATTCGACTGGTTTGGTGGCGGGCCGGAAGGTAAATTCGCGCGCTATCTCGGCGCGATGGAACAACACTATGGCAAAGCCGCCGCGCAACAGCGGGCGTTCGATGGCCCACCCCATGCCATCATTTTTCCCAATCTCTTCCTAGCCGAGATGAATATCGTGATTATGCAACCGGTGAGCGTGGATGTTTGCATTCAGTGGCACACGCCGATGTTTCTCAAGGGCGTGCCGGAGTTCAACACCCGGTTGTTGCGACAGAGCGAGGCGGCGATGGGGCCAGCGTCGTTTCTCACGTCCGATGATGCGACCATCGCCAGCCGCAATCAGGTCGGCTTGGAAGCCCGGAATCCTGAATGGCTCGACATTGGTCGCGGATTGCATCGCGAAGAGACTGATGGCGAAGGTCGGCTCGTGTCACACCTGACTGACGAAACGACAAACCGCGCCTTCTGGAAGCATTACCGCGCGGTGATGAGCGCCTAGTCAGGAGCCCCGATGATTTCCGACGCTGAGCATCAAGCTATCGAAGCCTTTCTCTACAAAGAGGCGCGGCTCGCGGACGAGTCGCGCTACGACGAGTGGGAAGCGTTGTGGGACGATGACGCGGTGTATTGGGTCCCGGCGACGACGCGGGAAGATGTCGATCCCAACCGCCACATCTCCCACATCTACGACAACCGGGCGCGGATCGCCACGCGCATACGGCTGCTGAAAAGCGGCTTTCGTTACAGTCAGAGCCCCGCCTCGCCGATGCGCCGACTCATCACGAATATCGAAATCGAGAAAACCGAGCAGGGCGAGTTCGTGGTCGGCTCCAACTTCTTGCTGCTGGAGCTCTCCATCCAAGCGAAACACGAAACCCATCTCTGGGGTGGGCACACGACTCACAAATTGCGCGGGGTCAACGGCGCGCTGAAAATGTTCTGGAAGAAGGTGGTGTTAGTGAACGCGGGGGAGCCGATTCCGAATCTCACGTTTCTGGTGTGATCTCGAACGCGAAAATCACGGAGTACCAACCGATCCACTTGAACACCTTGGCGAGGAAGTATTTGCGCAGGAATAGCGGAATTACTTCGCTTCGGACTTTATCATCCTCACGCCAGACCGCGGTGCCCTGGAAAGTGGTCTCGCCAATCTGAACAGTGACCGTTGGGGTTTTGCGCAAGTTCTTGACCCACTGCGCGTCCTTCCCACGCGCCGACGTGACGAAGACCTTGCCAGTTTCGGCGACGAACCAAATTTTCACCGTATGCGGCTTTCCGCTTTTACGACCAGTCACGGTCAGTGAGACGAGTTTTTCACGATTCAGTGCCTGAAAGTCCATCATTGCGATTCCCCCAAACAAGCTGGCACGTTCTAACCAATCCCCAGCGGGAAGGCAAGAAGATGGGGGCATAAAGCGGAAAGGGACATAAAACGTAAACATGTAACCCGTGAGCACCCCTCCTATTTCCCTTTTACGTTTGACATATTTACGTTTTATGTCCTCACGCTTTACGTTCCCCCCATTCCGTCCTATGTTTCATTTTTACCTATGTATGAAGCATTCTACGGATTTCGTGACCTACCGTTCCGCTTGACCCCTGACCCTGATTACCTCTTCTTGAGCGCCAATCATCAAGAGGCATTGGGACATCTGCTGTTTGGTATCAATGAAGGGAGTGGTGTCGTTGTCATTACTGGTGAGATCGGCGCTGGGAAAACCACCCTGATCCGCACCCTGGTACGCAACCTCGATGCCCAGACCACGGTGGCATACGTCTTTAACCCAGTGCTCTCCGCGTTAGAACTGTTGCAAACGATCAATGCCGACCTCGGCTTGCCAGCGACTTCCACCAGCAAGAAAGAACTGACCGATGCCCTGAACCGCTTTTTGTTGAGTCAACAAGCCGCCGGGCGACGGACGGTGGTGATTATCGACGAGGCGCAGAATCTTGAACCCGCGGTCCTAGAGCAACTCCGCCTCTTGTCGAATTTGGAAACCGAGCGTGCGAAATTACTCCAAATCATTTTGGTCGGCCAACCCGAATTGGCGGAAATTCTCGCCAGACCCGATCTGACACAATTGGATCAGCGGGTCACGTTGCGTTGGCACTTGCATCCACTACCGTCTGGCGATACTGGCGCCTACATTCGGCACCGACTTCAGGTGGCGTCGGACGGGCGGACTTCGGTTGTGTTTACTCCCGGCGGCATCCGACTCGTGCATACGTACTCTGGTGGGGTGCCGCGGCTGATTAACGTGTTGTGCCATCGGGCCTTGCTGGTCGCGTATACACGTGAGGAGCGACAAATTTCCGTTGCCGTCGTCCGGCAAGCCATGGACGAACTGCGTCGGCATCGCCAAGAAACTCGCTCGTTACTCAAGAATCGTTCTGTTGCGTTCAACGTGGCGGCAGCGGTTGCGATGTTGCTTGTGATCGGCGTGTTCTCAGTGGTCGCGGCCTCGCGCGGCTGGATTCCACAGCCGTGGGGAGTGGCCATCACGCATAAAGATGAACCTGCAAACGGCTCCGCCGTCAGTGTGGTCACCGAAAAGAGTGGGGCTGGACAACAAGACCCCCAACCCACTGGCGCATCTTCGGAAACACTGCCACAGTCCTGGTCCCTCCTTACTCCACAAACGGTGCTGGTATCGCCGGTGGAAGTCCCGCCCTCCAACACCACACCCGAAGCGAAGGCATCCACGGTGCCCGATCCCACCTCCGCCACGCCCTCATCCGCTTCAGTGCGGAAAGAAAAAGAGCGGGCTGCGACGGAAGCGTTTCTTCGGGACCTCCGTGCGGTGAATATGAAAGAGAGCGCGTTCCAAGCGAGCGACGCGTTGCTCCGCGCTTGGGGAGTGGAAGGGATACGGGCTGGTGAAGCGCGGAATAGCAACATTGATCTTGCGGCTCTGGCCCGGGCACGTCGTCTAGCCTACCTGCCTTTCAGCGGCAGTCTCAATTTGGTCGGGCTCCTCGACCTTCCCATCATCCTCGAAATCATGTTGCCCGATATGCAGGATACCCGCTTCGTGCTCTTGCTCGGTCTCTCACAAGACCAATGTCGCATCTTCCTTGACTACGAGCGGGAACTGCCGCTTCAGGTACTGAGCGAAAATTGGTTCGGGAAAGGGTATCTCCTGTGGAAGGACTTTGAGGAGATCGGGACGCGGCTCACCGTTGGCAGTGTCGGCCTCAATATCCAACGCCTCCACCGTTTGTTGGCTAAAACTCCGGGCGCGGGCGAGTACACCATGCCAGCCGTGGGGGAGACCATTTTCAATCGGCAAACCGAAGCTTCCGTTGCCCGATTTCAGCGGACCCAGCGGCTCACGCCCGATGGGGTGGTCGGACCACTGACAATGATTCTGCTCTACAATACGGTACCAACGTACAGCCATCCTCGTCTGGGGTGATGGAAGGACGCGCGCGGGAGGGACGATGAGCACTATTCTTGATGCGTTACGCAAAATCGAAGAGGAGAATCGCACTCGCAACGCTGATGCTCGAACCCGGTTACTCGCGACTCCCCAGCGGTTCGACCTGCGTCCGCCACGTCGCCAGCGCGTCTCGTGGCTGGTCAGCGCTGGGTTGATTGTCGGCGGGATTGCCGTTGGGGCGGGTCTCATGGGATGGGGATGGTATGCGCGTTCACCCGCACTCCCGGTTATCACGACGACCAATGTACCCGTACCTCAGGCGCAGCCAACTCCCGCTCCCGCCCCAGCGGCGACTCCAGCTCCTCCAGAACCCATGACCCCGGTCGCACCCTCGGTGGCGCCATCACCACCAGCGGTGACAACACAAGAGCCGACCGTGATCGTGGTTTCTCCCTCACCTTCGCCCGAGGCCACTGCGGCACTCGTGGAGGCCACGTCCACGAGTGCCGATCTTGAGAATCCGGTCCAGCGTTCGCCTTTTGTCAACACAACCGAACCTGAACAGATTGCGCTTCCCCCGCCCCCTGTCGAACCGCGCATTGCCGCGAAACCCAAACCGATACGGAAACCTGTTCCGATCCCACGTGTGCCAGTCGCGCAAGAGAGTGCCACGTCGCCTACTATTGATGAAGAGGCAGTGCCCACTCCTCAGGAAGAGGACGATGTTGCCGCGGGGACGCCATCAGCCCTTGTGGAGGAAGGAGACGCGGAGGGTGGGGGCGAAACGTCGCCGCCGCCAACACCAGCATCCGTGAGTTTTTTGCAGTGGTCCCCGGAGCCCGAGAAGCGCATGGCGTTTATTAAGGTTGGGGATAAGCCCACAACACTCGCGCATGAAGGCGATGTCGTGAATGGCGTGACGGTCGTGAAAATTCGCAAGGGCGCGGTCGAGCTACGGTCAGGAGAGAGCCGGTGGACGCTGAAGGCACGCTAACACGGCAAGGGGGAAACGGGAAAATGGAACAAGGGGCAAACGGAGGTGAGTGTGTGTGAATGCCCTCCCCCGGCTAAGACAATGGCATTAGGTGAGGGGGCTCCGAAAGTTCCCTCTCCCGGAGGGGAGAGGGCTAGGGTGAGGGGGATCGAATGATTTTTCCTTGATGCTGATGCCGAGCACGAGGAAATTTTCGACTGTCTGTTTTACACTTTCTTCTGCGTTTTGAGTTCTTTCACGCGGGCTTTGAGGCGTTTCTCTCGGCGTTTACGGCGCCGACGAATTTCACGGTCACGTTCACGATGCATGTCTAGCGTTCACCTCCTCTCATCAATCTCATCGTCCTGGGTGTTATAGCGCGCGGACTCACCGCTGCAACGGGGGCGACCAGGGAGGTCTTCCTCACCACTAGATATTGTGGAGGGGGGATTTTTCTGCTACAGGGCCTTGTGGTTCAGCCAAATTGAGGGAGACTTCGCAGAGAATCGTAGTACTGCCGTGTCGCGTGGGTGGGGTGTGGATATTTTTACTATTAAGGGACTCAAATCCGGGCCAACTTTCTTGTTCGACGACCAGGCGCCGTTCCTGGATATCCTCCACGCCGTGGAAGAAGAATTGGCGCGTGCCAAGGGATTCTTCCGCGACTCACCCGTAGTGCTGCATTTCGGCGACCGTGCCCTGAAGAAAGAAGAATGGCGAGAATTGAAAGAGATTCTCCATCGGGAAGGATTGCTCTTGCGGTATGCCGTTGCTGCCACCACGACTAGTCGTGACTTGCTCTACAAGGAAGGACTGACCGTCCGTGACAGTTTGTCAGTCGCTGGGCAGGAGAAACCTACGGCGCCAGCTATCGAAGAAGTCGTCAATCATGGTCGGGGGACCGCGTTGTATCTGCGGCGGAGTCTCCGATCCGGCCAGAGTGAAGTCTTCGAAGGCGATGTGATGTTGGTGGGAGATGTGAATCAGGGGGCGGAGGTCATCGCGGGCGGAGACGCTATTATCTTTGGGACCCTGCGAGGGATGGTCCATGCGGGATACCCGGATAATCGGGAAGCTATTGTGATCGCGCTGAATTTGATGCCCCTGCAGTTGCGCATCGGGCCATTTATCGCGCGGGCCGACGAAGGACACAATCCTCGGCGGGTCCCGCGTCCAGAAGTAGCGCGCGTCAAAGAGGAACGAATTGTGATTGAACCCTACGTAGGGAAGCTATAGGAGGCCCAACGCCATGAGTGGACGCGCTATTGTGATTACCTCGGGCAAGGGAGGCGTCGGGAAAACCACCACGACCGCGAATATCGGACTGGGGCTCGCCAAGCATGACCGCAAAGTCGCCTTGGTCGACGCCGACATCGGCTTACGCAACCTCGATATCATCATGGGGCTGGAGAACCGGATCGTCTACCATCTCGTCGATGTCATTCGAGGCCGCTGTCAGTTGCGACAAGCGCTGGTGAAGGACAAGCGGTTTCCTCATTTATCGATGCTCCCCGCGTCACAGATTGATCAAAAGGAATCCGTGACACCTGAACAAATGAAGGACTTGGTGGGGCAACTCAAGGAGGATTTTGATTTCGTTCTCATTGACTGCCCAGCCGGCATTGAACAAGGATTCCGCAATGCCGTGGCCGGAGCGGATGAAGCGATCGTCATCACGACTCCTGACGTGTCTCCGGTGCGCGATGCCGACCGGGTGATTGGCTTGCTCCAACAGTCATTAGGCGATCCCCAGCTCATTATTAACCGCATGGATGTGGGTATGGTGAAACGGGGGGAGATGCTCGACCAACAAGATGTTCTCGATATTCTGGCCATCCGGTTGTTGGGACTCGTGCCTGATGATGAAGAGGTGATCATCGCTGGGAACCGCGGGACACCAGTGGTCTTGAACGAACACTCACGATCGGGAAAGGCGTATGACCGGATCGTCCGTCGTATGCTCGGCGAGGACATTCCGATTCCCGAATTGAATGGGACCGGTGGGCTCATGCACCGACTGGGGAAAATGTTCTTTGGGAGATAACACCATGTCATGGGATACGCTTGTACAGCGATTTTTTGGGGCAAAAGGGAGTAAGGACGAGGCCAAGGGACGGCTCCAGATTGTCTTGGCTTACGACCGCTTGGGTCTTTCCACCGAGCAGATGGACGCGCTTCGCAAGGATATTCTCGAAGCGATTAGCCGCCATATCGCCATTGATGTGGATCGCGTCAAAGTCGACTTCCAACATCAGCAAAACCCCGCGGAAGTTGTCATCAACGCGCCGGTTCGTCGTATCCGGAAGCCTATCGAAGAGTCGAAACCGTCGGTGGCGAAATAGTCGATGGCACCATCGTCGCGGGAGATCGCCACGCTCGGAGTGGCATCCCGTGACCTCACACCAGCCGGACTCCATCATGGGCGGGTTGCCCGCGCTTTGATCGGATATCCCACGTTATTTGCAGGAGGAAATTCGCGATGCCACACAGCTACGAACATATCCTGGTCGATCGGCAAGACGGAATCGTCACACTCACGCTCAACCATCCGGAAAACCTCAATGCCATGAGCCCGGAGATGGGAGATGAGGTGACCGACCTCGTGCGGGTTCTCAAGGACGACCAGCGCGCGCGGGTCTTGATTCTGACTGGCGCGGGGCGTGCGTTCTGCGCTGGTGGCGCGAAAGGCAATCTGCAAAGTCGGACCGCTGGGGTCAATACGGAGCCGCCAAAGACTTTCTACAAACGGTTTCTGACTTTACGCCAACTCGAAATTCCCACCATCGCCGCCATCAACGGCCCCGCCGTTGGCGCCGGCTTCTGTGTCGCGCTGGCCTGCGACATGCGTGTCGCCGCGGCGAACGCTCGCATGGGACTCAATTTCGTGCGCTTGGGGATTCACCCCGGCATGGCCGGAACCTACACGACACCACGCATCGTCGGCATGGCCAAAGCCTGCGAGGTGATCTTCACGGGACGGCTCTATTCTGGGGAAGAAGCGTTCGCGATGGGCCTGGTCAACCGCGTCGTGCCGCAAGAGCAGGTCGTCGCGGAAGCCATGACCTTGGCGCGAGAAATCGCGGCTAATGCCCCAATCGCGGTCCGTCTTGCCAAACGGTCGTTGTATAAAGGTGACGCCGATATGTTGGAAGCGGCGATTGACCTTGAATCCGAATATCAAGCGTTCACCTGGACCACGGAAGACGCCAAGGAAGGCATCACCGCCATGACCGAGAAACGCACGCCGAAGTTTCGGGGCAAGTAACGCGCGCCAATCACCCTCGAAACTCCCGCAAGAATTCCAACAACGCCGCATTCACCGCCGCAGGCTTTTCCTGTTGGGTCCAATGCCCGGACCCTTCGATCAAGACCGTGCGCCGCAGATTCGGGACCCACGCTTCCATCCCCACCGCCATTTCTGGACGCAAGACAATGTCCAGTTCCGCGGTTACCATCAGTGCGGGCTGGAGCACCTTGGCATTATGCAGATACGCGGTCAGCTCCCAGTTGCGATCAAAGTTGCGGTACCAGTTGAGTCCCCCGCGAAAGCCTGATTTCTGAAAGCCCGACACAAAGACCTGAAAATCTTCCGCGCTGAGAAACGGGCCGTGCGGTGCATCGGGCAGTCGGTCGAGAAGGCCGCCTCCAGCCGGGCCAAACACACCCATCGGCACGTTACGCAAAAGCTCCATGAGTTCGCGATTGGGCGGTTGATAGAATCCACGCAGGGACCGTGGCACATCGCGTTCGAGCTCACTCTCCGCGACGCCTGGCTCTTGAAAATAGAGAATGTAGTGGAAATTGTCTTGCGCGGTCGCGCGCATCATCGCAAGCGGACGCATGGGAAAGCGCGGAAAGAACGGCGTGTTCACCCCGACGACACCAGCGACCCGATGCGGGGCCAACATCGCCATTTGCCACACGACAAACCCTCCCCAGTCGTGTCCCACGATCACCGCTTTCTCGATGTTGAGGGCATCAAGAAGGCCAGTGAGATCACCGACGAGGTGATGAATCGTGTAAGCGTCGATCGCCTGGGGCGCGTCGGTGTCGCCATAGCCCCGTTGATCGGGAGCAATGGCGTGGAACCCGGTCTCCGCCAACGCCTTCATCTGGTGTCGCCAGGAATACCACAGCTCGGGAAAGCCGTGGCACAGGAGGACGGGAAACCCGCTGCCAGCTTCGGCCACGTGCATCTGAATACCATTGGTTTCGATCTGTCGGTGGGTGATTTGCATACGCGATTATTTCCTTTCCGCCGCGGGCGGCAGAGCGATCTTGTTGCCGGAGTTATAGTAGTCCAATCCCTCTTCCGCGGCGATCATGCGCCAAATCCGCAGGCCCTCTTCTAAATCGCGGCGTGACACTTCATGCGCCTGTGCTTCCGCCTTTTCTTGCCCACCGCCAAGAAACCACGGCGCTTTCATATAATACTCCGCTAAATCGGCGCGGGCATGAATATGATCGGGGCTGAGCTCCACCGCGCGCTCAAAGTGCTCCCGCACCCGGCGTGCGAGCGGGAGCTGCCAGAGGATGCTGGCCCGTTGCGCCTGGTAGCCGCAGGCGCGTCCTAACCACAAGTGATAGTCCGCGTTGCGTCCGTCCAGCAACACCGCCTTGTCGAGCCATTCAATCGCCTGTTCAAACTGTTCTTGCGCGAAGTACGTCCGCCCCAAATAGAATGCGCCTACGGCATTCGTCGGTTGTTCTTGGACAAACGCCGCGAAGAACCGTTGGGAAGCGATGAAGTTCTTTTCCTCAAAGAGCGTCACGCCGACCGTCATGCTGTCGCCAGCATACGCTGAGGTGAAGAAGAGCCAAGTGAACAGAAGAAGTCGCAAGATGTTCATGGTGTGGCGGT
>JABFSC010000366.1 GCA_013140885.1 Deltaproteobacteria bacterium
CGCGATGGGGTTTTGCGTGGGTGGCCATGTGACCTATCTCACCGCATGTGAACTGGACATCAAGGCCGCCGCTAGTTTTTATGGAGGCGGGATCGCTGGCGCGCAGGGTTTCGGGGGCCAACCGTCCACTATTGGGCGGACAAGCACGATTGGTGGCAAAATGATCTGCTTGTATGGCGCGAAAGATGCCCACATTCCGCTGACGCAAGTCGATGCCGTGCGCGCGGAACTGGAAAAGCACAAGATTCGCCATGAGGTGGTGGTGTATCCGAACGCGGACCACGGGTTTTTCTGTGACCAACGCGCGTCGTATGACAAAGCCTCGGCGGATGATGCGTGGATACGGGTGAAGCAGTTGTTCGCGGAAGAACTAAAATAAGCTATCAGCGGTCAGCGTTCAGTATTCAGCTTTTGTTTTCCTGGCTGAACGCTGATCGCTGAATGCGTACTGAAGAAGAGGTGTCTATGGGTGTTCTGGATGGAAAAGTAGCGATTGTGACGGGTGCGGGTCGGTTACGGGGCATTGGTCGGGCGGCGGCGCTCGCGTTGGCGGAATTAGGGGCCGATATTGCCGTCACCGGAACTGGCCGTGATCCGAGCAAGTATCCGCCCGATGAAAAAGCGGTGGGCTGGCGTGATATTGAAAGCACGGCGGCGCAAGTGCGTGAACGCGGACGGCGCTGCCTGCCACTTGTGGCCGATGTGGTGAAGAACGCCGATGTGAAACGCACGGTAGCGGCGGTGGTGAAGGAATTTGGACGGATTGATTTTCTGATTAACAACTCCGCTTTCGCGCGGGGAGCCGACCGGGTTCCGCTCTTGGAACTGTCGGAGGAACTCTGGCATCAAGTGCTGGAAATCAAACTGACCGGCAGTTTTCTCATGAGCAAGGAAGTCTTGCCGGCGATGACACAACACGGGCAGGGTGGGGCGATTATCAATATCTCGTCGATTGCTGGCAAACGCGGCTTTCCAAACACGACCGCGTATTGCACGTCGAATTTCGGCATTCAAGGATTCACGCAAGCGCTGGCGATGGAAGTCGCGCCGCACCGGATTCGCGTGAACGCGGTCTGTCCGGGCATTATCGACACGGCTCGGATGGATGTGGTCGGACGTGGCGACGCCTGGAACAAGTCGATTGAACAAATGGTGCCATTGCGTCGGGCGGGGACCGACGAGGAGATTGGCAAGTTCATCGCCTATCTCTGTACCCCCGATGCGTCCTATATCACTGGCCAGTCTCTCAACATCGACGGTGGATCGGTGATGTGGTAAAGGACCGAACCCCATGCCGTGGACCCCACGCCGTGGACCGCTCGCGATGACGCCGCCTCCTTGACTTGGGGGTGGAGAAGGTATTTTGTCTGCGGGCTCTACACAGTCTTCCATCATGCACAATACGCGACTCCTTGGTTTTTCGTTTTTTTGTTTCCTCACGGGTTGCGCGGCGATTGGTCCCAACTATCAACGCCCGCCGCTCACACCGCCTGAAACGTACCGCAACCAGATGACGGCTCCCGAAGCCACGTCGTTCGCGGACTTGCCGTGGTGGGACGTGTTTCAGGACGCGGCCTTGAGGACGCTGGTCGAGGAAGCGGTCACCAATAACTACGACCTGCGGATCGCCACGGCCCGGATTGAACAGGCGCGTGCGCGCGCGGGGGTGGTGCACGCGGAGTTCTTTCCGCAAATCGGCTATCGCGGTGCCATCGGACGCGCCCGTGGGGCATCGCAAAGTTTTGTGGGGATTCCAGGTGGGGTAGAGGACAACATCTTCTCCGGCCTGCTCGACATGGCGTGGGAAATCGACGTGTGGGGGCGCATTCGTCGCTCCAACGAAGCCGCGCTGGCTGAACTGTTCGCGAGTGCCGAGTTTCGTCGTGGGGTGGTCCTCTCGCTCGTGAGCGAGATCGCGCAGGCGTATTTTGAGTTGCGCGAATTGGACCTCGAACTGGAGATTGCCCGGCGCACCACCGAGTCGTTTCAGAAAACGCTCGATCTCTTCGCCAAGCGGCTCGAACTCGGGGCCGCTTCCAAACTCGAAACCGCGCGAGCCGAAGCCGCGCTTGCCCTCACGGCCTCCACGATTCCCAACCTCGAACGCCGCATTACCGCCAAGGAGAATCAGATCAGTATTCTGCTGGGGCGCAACCCCGGTCCGATTACGCGCGGGGCCGTGCTCACGGAACAGATGATGACGCCCCAAACGCCGCCGGGTCTTCCTTCGCAACTCCTGGAACGACGGCCCGACATTCGTTTCGCCGAACAACTGCTCGTGTCCGCCAATGCCCAGATCGGTGTCGCGCAAGCGAATTTCTTTCCACGCATTGGACTGACGAGCCTCTACGGGGGCGCGAGCAGTGACATTGAAAACGTGGTCAAAGGCACCGGCAATATCTGGGCGGTGACCGGACAGCTCGCCGGCCCGATCTTTCAGGGCGGGCGGCTCTATGAAAACTATCGTGGCGCGGTGGCCCAGTGGGAAGGCGCGAAACTACAATACCAGCAGTCCGTGATCACCGCGCTGCAAGAAGTCTCCGACGCGCTGACCAACCAACAAAAGCTCGCGGAAGTGCAAAAAAATCTCGAACGCGCGGTCGCCGCGCTACGAGAATCGGTCCGCCTCTCGACGTTGCGCTATACGAGCGGGCTGGCGGAATACTTCGAGGTAATCGAAGCGCAACAACAACTCTTCCCCGCCGAAAACGCCTTGGCGCAGACACGGCGCGATCAGTTGACCGCCGTCGTGCAACTGTATCGCGCCTTGGGTGGGGGATGGTCGATGTTCGCCGAGCAGCCGCAAGGACCCACCTTCTGGCCGGCGGGACTCCCGTAGTGTTTTGGGACATGACCTCTTGCTCCTTTATGCGTATAACTCCACGGGTCAACGGATTTCATTGGATGGAGGAATGAGGGATGGCAGAGGGGAAGCAAGGGCCGGTGGAGAATGCCCAGGAGCGGCATTATCGGGAGCGACTCAGCCTCATCCACACGATCGAGCAATCCATTCTCAGCGCGGAGACCCCACAGGCGATCGCCCAAGCGGTGTTGCCGCAGTTACGACAGGTGCTGCCGTGTCAGCGGGCCACGCTCTTTCTCTTTGACTTCGCGACCAAGGAAGCGGTGATCCTCGCCACCGAGGCCGCCCAGCAATCGCCCCTCGCGGAAGGCGCCCGCATTCCGTTTGAAAGCTCGCTTCAATATGCCGAGGCGGTATTCAAGGGTGACATTCGTCTGGTCGAAGATGTGTTGACCATCGCCAATCCCTCGCCACAAATGCGGGCCCGACAGGCGGAAGGACTCCGCGCCTTTCTCGGTGTTCCGTTGAGCACGCAGGGGACGGTGATTGGCATGTTGAATGTATGGTCAACGCAGCCTGGGGCATTTACCTCGGAGGACATCGACACGGCGCACGAGGTCGCCACGAGTTTAGCCGTCGTTATCCAGCAAGCGCGCTTGCATGAAGCGATGCGCCAGAACCAAGTCTTCCTGGACTCACTCATTGCACACATTCCCGACATGGTCTTCGTGAAAGACGCGAAGGATTTGCGCTTTGTCCGCTTCAATAAAGCCGGGGAACGTCTCCTCGGCTATCGGCAAGAGGAACTGCTGGGGAAGAATGACTATGATTTCTTTCCACCAGATGAAGCGGATTTTTTTATCAGCAAGGACCGCGAAGTGCTGAAGAGTCCCGAACCGCTGGAGATCCCGGAGGAAACCATTCTGACCAAGGACAAACGACTCCTCACCTTACGGACTAAGAAGATCGCCCTGCGGGACGCGAATGGCACTCCCCAGTATTTGCTTGGCATCTCGGAAGATATTACCGACCGCCGCGCCGCCGAGCGCGCCCTCGCTGAAAGTGAAGAGCGGTATCGCAAGCTGGTGGAACTCTCGCCGGATGCGATGCTCGTGCACAGCGAGGGACGTGTTGTCTATATCAACGACGTGGGCGTGCGCTTGGTCGGCGCGGTGAGCAAGGCTGATGTCCTTGGCACCGCAATCCTCGATTGGATCGCTCCCGAGTCTCTTGCGGCGGTCACGGACAATATCCAGCGCATTTACGCGAAGCAGATATCGACCCGCACCGAGAGAAAAATACGGCGGGTGGACGGCATCACCGTGGACGTGGAAAGTGGGTCGGTCCTCGTTGAGTATCAGGGAAAACCCGCCATCCAAGTGATCCTGCGCGACATCACCCAGCGCAAGGAAGTGGAACGCCTGAAGAATGAACTCATTTCCACCGTCAGCCATGAATTGCGCACCCCGTTGACGAGCTTACGCGGCTTTACCGAATTGCTTTTACAGCGCGATTTTCCCCGCCCGCAACAGCAGCACCTGCTCACGGTCATGCTGAACGAGTCCATGCGGTTGACCAATTTGGTCAATAATTTTCTCGACCTCCAACGCCTGCAGTCACCGGCCACTTCCTTACGAAAAGAAAAAATCGACGTTGCGGGGTTTCTCCATGAGCGCTTTGTCCTCGTTGCTCAGGATGGGTCGTCGCATTCCTGGCAATTCGACGTTCCCTGGACGATGCCGTCGCTCTGGGGCGATAGGGAACGCTTGCAGCAGGCCATCGCCAACTTGTTAGCGAATGCCGCGAAGTATTCTCCCCAAGGAGGAGCCATCACCCTTGGCGCGCGAGAGGCCAACCATGAAATCGTCATCTGGGTGGCCGACCAAGGGATTGGCATCCCGCCTGAAGCGATTCCACAACTCTTCGGCAAATTCTTTCGCGTGGACAACTCCGCCACGCGAGGGATCGGTGGCACCGGCTTAGGCTTGGCGCTGGTGAAAGAGATCGTCGAGGCGCATCAAGGGCGGGTGTGGGTAGATAGCGTGCTCGGACAGGGGAGCACCTTCTTCGTGGCGCTTCCCTTGGGAGAAGCGCTTAGCGCTTGATGGTCTCCAGCGCATTCGCCCTCGGCGTTCACTCCCTCCATTCCGCCGAGAGGACCCCCAGCTCACTCCCCACCTCCAGCCCAAATTCCACCAGCTTGGCCCGGAGCGCATCAACCGTCTCGGATTTCACCAGAAAGGTGCGGCGACCCAGACGGCCACGGAAGTAGGGGCGGAACAGCGCGCTCCCCGCGATGGCCAGCGCCACTTCACCGTCGGCCACTTGTAAGATGAGGTCGGCGGCAACCGCCGTGGCGGTCGGCAGCGTGCGCACGCCAGCCCAGGCACGGATCGCCACCGAGAGGAGTGGCGGCAAATCATGTTGCGCGCGCCGTTTCAGGTTGTCGAGAATATCTTCCGCGCTCCAGCCCGTGCTCACCGCTTTGCGGACACTGTGCTGCGTAAGCCGCCACAGATTGGGATTGGGTGTTTCATTCTCCGCCCACGCGGAGAGTTCCCCGTGTACGAGCAGGTCCGCGCGGGTGGACACGACTTCCAGCACTCCGGCTTCCGACACGGTCAGGCATCGCACTGGCGGTGACAAATAATCCACCGTCCGACTGGCGCGAGCGGAAAGCACTTTGCCACGTTGTTGTGTCCCCGAGAGCAGCAGATAGCACTCACCCACCGCCACGCCACTGCCAGGCTTCCTGGCCAGCGCGGCGTCGCGCGCGGGTTGATCGACGAATTCCAACACATCCACACTGCGGTACACCGATAACTGCTCACGCCGCGCCGCCCAGTCCACCAGCGTTTGGCGGATGTTCGCCGGCAGCGGATAGTCGCACCCGCGACTCAGGGTCTCGACCAGCGTATCGGGCGCGATGCCAGATTCCAGCGCGGCATACACCGTCTCGCGCGTCAGATGATACAACACCGTCGCGCCGGTCGAGGGTTTGCGGGTCCCAATCCGTTCGATGAACGAGAGGCGTGCCGCCGACGCGCGGTCGAGATACACCACGACATCGAAGTTCGGTTGCACGACCCAACACGGACCGTCCGGGACCACCGGCGGGAGCGCCACTTGCGCCGTCTTTTCCGTGGGACGAAAGGCATCATACAACACCGCGCGCCCCAACGGCGTGAGGCGAAACAGCGTGGGTTGGGCTTTTTTCGCGCCGGGCACATGGGCCACGGCGACCACACCAAGGTGGAAAAGCGGACCAGTCACCGCGTGTGTGATCCACGGTTGTTCGATCGCGCGCCAGTTTTTATGGACCTCATCTCGCCATTTCGCCCGTTCCGTCTCCACCTGATCGGGCTTGGTCCCGTAAGGCGGATAGAAGTGCTGGAGATAGGAAAGGGACAAATGTTCACCGATCCGGGCGTGGATCCCTTCCGAGAGATCATCGAGACGATACCAGGCAGTGGCGTCCGGCAGGGCGGCCAACGCCAGCAGTAACGCGGCGCGCATGCTGTTGAACTTGTCAAACGCGGACGTCGATTCCTCTTCGAGGTACACGCCCTTGGGGATGTACTCGGTCCACCGGGTGAGCGAACGATAACTTGCGATCCATGCCGCGGCCTGCGTCTGGTACGGAGACGTGAGGAACTCTTGCGCTCGCGGACTGACCTCAAGCCCGGTGGCGTCGGCGCGACTCTGCAGCAGCTCCGCGCTCCGCACCAGTTGGAAAAAGAACGGGGTCGCTTGCGGGAGTGGCGTCGCCACCGATTTTTCCAGCTCCGCTTCCCATCCCAGGGCTTTGGTCAGTTTCGTGAGAAACGGTTTCGTCAGGCGGCCTTTGCTCGTCAAGTCAATACGCCCAATCTTTCTGAGGGTCTCGACCATGGACACGAAGCGCAGGACCACCTCCGCGGGTTGCAACGCGAACTCCGACTCGACGTTGCCCACCGGAGGAAGGGACATCACCGCTGGTGGTGACACGGTTACCCCAGCGAGCAGCCCACGGTCGGAAAACACTTGCGGACGATAATGATACTGGTCGATCCGCAGATCGCGACTATGGCCGTAGGCTTGGTCGAATTCGCGCAACAAGACCAAGCCTTTTTCCAGGAGGCTATTGAGCGCGTCATACGAAGACGCGGAATTATAATAGGCATACGCTGGGCGACGCTCTCGATCGGAAAACGGCAACCCTAACATGAGCAACTCAATGGCGAATTCAGGCGTCGCGGCGACCCGACCATGATGCTGCAGCAAGCCCAGTCCAGCTCGTTCGAAAGGTGAGAGCCCATCCACCACGGCCTGGACGGTATCGGGGTTCGCCAGCCCATTGCTGATTACTCGGATACAGGCGTCTTTACTCAGCTTGGTCGCGTCCTTGCCCGCCCACACGCGGGCGATGCGCTTGAGAACATCCGCGTTGTATTTCGGGAGGTGCGCTTCGTAATCGAGCGGAAACGGCTGTGGTGGCAGGCGGCGTGATCCCCAGCTCATGCGTCGATCACCTTTGGGGTGTGGCCGGCTTTCAGCAATTGCTTAATCACCCACTCACCGAGCCCCGGCTGAATGACGGCCACACACTCTGAGAGTTGGGCGAGAATGGCCGCGCTGACCCGACGATCCGCGCGCAAGGTTTGCAACAGGATCGGGTCGGACACTTCGATCACCGTGAGATTGGCGTGCAACACCGGTCGGGTGGGGTCGGTGACCTCAGCGCCCAGCGGCTGTGGCGGGACGAGTCGCAGTCGTGTTGGTTTCATCTGGGTTCCATTCCCTTTCATCCGCGATGCGATAGGTATAGCCCTGTTCCGTGAGAAACAGTTGGCGATGATGGCCGAACTCTTGTTCCTCGGTATCGCGGCTCACGAGCGTGTAGAAGTGCGCCCGGCGACCATCCGCTTTGGGCCGGAGCACACGGCCCAGTCGTTGCGCTTCCTCTTGACGCGAGCCAAAGGTGCCGGAGACCTGAATCAGCACCTCCGCGTCCGGCAGGTCGAGCGCGAAGTTGCCGACCTTAGACAACACCAGCAGTTTCACCTCGCCCGTGCGAAAGAGTCCGTATAATCGCTCGCGTTCGCGTTGCGGGGTCTTGCCGGTGATGAGTGGTGCCCCACACTCTTCGGCGATTTGTTTGAGGTGTTCTAGATACTGGCCAATCACCAGAGTGGGTACGTCGGGATGTGCGGCGAGGAGTTGTTGGACTAACGGACGTTTGGCGGGATTCTCGGCGGCCACGCGGAATTTCTCACGCGCGGCGGCAAGGGCGTATTCCATGCGTGTCTCTCGCGGCATGGCGCAGCGCACTTCCGTGCACAACGCCTCGGCGATCCACCCCTGTCCTTCCAAGTCTCGCCACGGCACGTCATATTTTTTCGGGCCAATGAGACTGAACACATCACTCTCGCGTCCATCCTCACGCACGAGGGTCGCCGTCAATCCGAGGCGGCGGCGGGCCTGCACCTCGGCTGTGATCCGAAACACCGGGGCCGGTAATAAGTGCACTTCGTCATAGATGATGAAGCCCCAATCGTGTTGGTTGAACAAGGCCAGATGGGGAAAGTCCGCCCTTTTGTCCGGGCGATGAGTCAGCATTTGATAGGTGCTGAGCGTCACCGGGCCAATATCCTTGGCCGCGCCGGTATACTCGGCGATGTCCGCCTCGGTGAGTGTCGTCTTGTCCAACAATTCACGCCGCCACTGCTGCACCGAGGTGCCACCGGTGGTGAGGATCAAGGTTGCTTGTCCAATGCGCGCCATCGCTGCCAAGCCCACAATGGTTTTGCCACCCCCACACGGGAGCACGATCACGCCACTGCCACCTTTTTCCGTTCCCCCGCCATAGAATGCCGAGGCGGCTTCTTCTTGATATTCGCGAAGGGAGAACCGGTCTGGGCGTAAAGATATCGCCAGCGGGGCTCCGTCTTCATAGCCTGCGAGGTCTTCCACCGGCCAGCCAATCGTTGTCAGCGCCTGCTTGAGCACGCCGCGATAGCGCGCGGGCACGGCAAAGACCTTCGGTGTGAGTTGCTCACCTAGATAGCGATTGACTTCACGATTACGCGACAGCTCGGTCATCAGCGCGACATCATCCGAGGTCAAGACCAACTCGGAGTTTTGGCGGAGGAGTTTGACCCGCCCCCACCGTCCGGCCAAGTCGCGCACATCGGCGAGCACGTTCTGTGGCACGGGATATTTGGCGAATGCCACCAGCGCGTCGATCATGCGGTCCGCGGAAAATCCGGTCGCGGTCGCGTTCCACAGCGAGAGCGGGGTGATGCGATAGGTATGGATGTGTTCGGGGCTTTTCTCCAGTTCCGCGAACCCACCGATCGCCATGCGGGCTTGTTCGTATAGCGGATTGTGGACTTCGAGTAACAGCGTGTGATCGCTCTGCACGATCAGCGGGTTTTCGGGGCGGACGGTGTTGTTCATAAGCTATGACAGTCCAAGGTCTCAAGTCCAAGGTCCAAGGTCTCAAGTCCAAAGTCCAAGGTCTCAAGTCCAAAGTCCAAGGTCAAAAAGGTTTCGAGTTTCGAGTTTCAGGTTCTAGCCTCAGTCCTTAGTCCTGTTGCCGCGGTCCTTCTTGCTCAGTCCTTCATCCTTCTGGTGCTGGTCACGACAGGAGTGCTCCTTTTACC
>JABFSC010000235.1 GCA_013140885.1 Deltaproteobacteria bacterium
AGCCTACATTGCTGAAGAGATGGCCTTCAGGTTCCCTCTCCCGGATGGGAGAGGGTTAGGGTGAGGGGGACCCGTCGATAAGCTCTGCACTCGTATGGGACCCGCCGTAGCAGGTAACCGGATTACAGGCCAACCTTCATTGACGCGAGCGGCGTGCGATCCACCACTGGAAGTCGCGCGACACCCGGTTGCAGCTTGACCGACCCTGGAAAGCGCTGGAAGGGATCTGGCAAGTCAAGCTCTTTTGCATACGCCCGTATCTCCGGCATCACTTCTTGCGCGAACAACCGCATACTGGTCTGACGATCCTCATTACTCACCGTCCCTTGCACCTGAAAGACCGTGAGAATGCTGACCCGGAGCAGCCGCATGATGGTCTTGACCCGCTCAATGACCGTCTTGGGCGACCCCACGATCATCAGATGGTCCTTCTGCGCTTTGTCATACGCCGCTATCAATTTGCGCCGTACCTCGGCGTAATCCTTCTCTTCGCTACTCTTCCCTTCCTGCGCTTGCTTGAGCCGATCCGAACTGACGCCCACCCAGCCTCCACTCGGCATCCGCGCCAGACGGCGGATCGCGTCTCGTGAATTATAACCCGGTGGCAAGGTATGCTCTGGCCGCGAGAAGGCACCCGGCCCGCCGCCGAACATGAAACCCTTGCCCAGTTCTTGCGCTTTCTCATCGGTGTCCGCCACGAACACGCTCATCAGGTAGCCGAAGTTCTCCGGTCCGGCCTGATAGCCGTGCTTAGCCGCCGTATCAGCGTAGAAATCCCACATATCGCAAGTCGGCCCCAGCGCCGTGACCAACCCCATGTACGGATAGCCTCGTTCGGCGCACCACTGAGCGGTTTCTGGACTCAAAACCCCAGGAATCCACATCTGCGGGTGTGGCTTCTGATACGGCAGCGCCCACGGATTGACGTGCCGATAGTGAAAGTGCTTGCCCTCGTACCGCCACGGACCGGGCCGCGTCCACGCCTGAATAATGAAGTCATGCGCTTCGTTGAAATACTCCCGGTTGTAGGCTGGATTGGCGTTATTGAAGAACTGCTCGCTGCCAGCGCCGCGCACCCAACCGGTGACCAGGCGGCCACGAGAAATCAGGTCGATTTCAGCCAGTTCTTCGGCCATGCGGAGGGGATGCTTGAGGACCGGCAAGGGATTTCCGATCAGCACGATTTTCGCGCGCTTGGTAATGCGCGCCAGGATCGAGGCCTCGACATTCATCACGCTGCCCATGCAGAACGGGTTGCCATGATGCTCATTAAGCATGAGCGCGTCAAAACCCAGGTCCTCGGCATAGCAGTATTCATCCAAGAAGTAGTTATAGTCGTCGGCGGCTTTCTCGCGGTCGAAATACTTATTCGACACCGCGAAGAAGGCTTCATTCCTGAGGACTTCCTCCTCCGGCACCCAGCGATAGGGACGTTCGGTGAAATAGCCAATGATCATGCTCGTTCCTCCTGTGCGAAGAATTTCGTGACGGTTCCTTACGCGTCGTAACTGCGCAGCACCTGCCCAGGCAATCCACCTTGATACTCGCCATCTTGGTAAAGCACCTGACCCGAGACAATCGTCGCCTTGATGCCATCGGCATAGGCCACAAACCGTTTTGCGCCACCAGGGAGATCATGGACATATTCCGGTTCATGCGCGGCGACGGTGTCAGGATCGAACAACACGAGGTCCGCGGCCATGCCCTGAGCGATCCGGCCCCGTTTGGGAATCCCAAAGAAGCGCGCGGGCTCCGAGGTCAGGCGGCGTACGCCTTCCTCCAGGGTCATCGCTTGTCGCTCGCGGACCCACTTGCCGAGCAGATAGGTCGCATACGGTGCGTCACATAACATGTCCACATGCGCGCCCCCGTCCGACAGGCCAATCAAAAAGCGCGGGTCGGTGATGAGGCGCTTGATGCCCTCCGGCTCATAGTTCAGCGCCTGAATGTCGAAGACCAGGTCGAGGTTGTCGGCCACGGCGAGATCGAGAAACACATCAATGGGATGCTTGCCCTGCGCTTTGGCAAGATCGCCAATGGTCTTTTTGCTGTCAGCAATCGCCTTCACCGCTTCGCTCTTCGCATCCAGCACGGTCATCCGGCCCCATTGGCCGGCGAAGATACGGCGGCGATCCATCTCTTCTCGAAACGCCAGACGAAAACCAGGGTCGCTATAAATTTTGATTTGCGCTTCCAGGCTCTTGTTGAACACCGTATGCCAGGCGGTGAAGACGGCGAAAATAAACGGATTGCGCATGTTGAACTGGATACGCAGCGGTCGGCACGACACCTGCGGCACCGACTTATCCCAACCGAGAATGGACTGCACTTTTTCAACCACGCCTAGGTAAGAGTCCGGGCGTCCGGGACGATTGAACAGTGCGAGCCATGTCACTGGCCGTGTGCTTTCTCTGACGAGAAACTCGAGAAGATCATATTCCTCATCGGCCATGTGGCCTGGGGTCTGCGCCGACAGCGCGAGTTCAATCGCCCCGCGTCCCGCCTCACGCAACACTTGGCAGAAGGCTTTCAGTTCGTCACGACTCGCGTTGCGACACGCGAGCGGTCGCCCCTGATAGCCGATATGGTTATTGAGGATCGTGCTAGTGAAGCCGAAGGCGCCCGCATTGATGGCCTCGCGTAGGTGATGTTGCATGCGAGTAATCTCTTCGGCGGTCGCCGCGCGCTCAAAGGATTCTTCTCCCATCACATAGTGTCGCAGCGGAGTCAGCGCCGCGAGTGACGCGACGTTGATACCAAGCCCCCGCTTTTGCAGCGCGTCCAAGTACTCGGCATGCGTCTCCCATTGCCAGTCGATGCCACGTTGCATCACTTCGAACGGAATCGCTTCGACATTGACGAGGTCCCACATCAGGATGTCGCGCAGCTCGGGGCGCACCGGCGCGACGCCCACGCCGCAGTTCCCCATTACCACGGTGGTGATGCCATGCCACGAGGAACAGGTGATCAACGGGTCCCA
>JABFSC010000707.1 GCA_013140885.1 Deltaproteobacteria bacterium
CGCCCGCTGCAAGGCGTCCTGCGAAGTGACCCCGAGAAAGTAGTCGCCACTGTCCACCTCGATCATCACAAACTCCCCGTAATGCTGGGCTTCCAATACTGGCCCCAACTCCGCATAGCGCTGCCACCCACGGCGATCGAATTCCTCGGTGGAATAGGGCGTCTTCTGGCGTTTGAGTTGGGCTAATCGCTCCTGCACTTGCATGGCCTCTCTCTCCTCTTCGGTGTTATGCACTTGGCGCTTTCAGCGGTCCCGTTCCAGGATGGTGTCCACGAACTGCCCAATCTGGCGCTTCTCCTTCATCTGGTCCCCCAGGCAAGAAGCTTCGCGGCACGCTGGTGCGAGGCTTCTTGGATCAGAACCACACTCACCCCGACAGTCCGCCTTCCTTCCTCACACAATCATATGCTCCTTGGTAATGATGACCGGGAGTCGACCAAGCTCGATGAAGTTGGGCTCGTCCGCGCGGGTGCGCGCGTATTCTGGCATGGTCGCTGACGTGCGCATCGCCTGGGTACTCTCGAACCAGGTGATCGCGACGCCATCGTAGACCGGAGTTTTTCCGCTGGCGTACACCGAACGCCGCGTGTGACTCTGCACGTAGCGCCGGACCACGGGAATCGATGCCCCAAGCGGGCCGTGAATCTCGCGCCAATGTTGCTGAAAAGCCTCTATCGACATGCCTGGTTTGTGGGTCACGAATTCGAGATTTTTGACCGCATCCGGCGGAATCGCCCCCGGCTTAATCACATGTTCATCGGTGATGATTGAGCCCACCGTGGAAGGGTCAAGGAAATTCTTCTCATCCGCCAGCACCGCCGCTGCTTCCTTCGTGCCCGCCAACGCGCGCATCGCATTGGTATCGTCAAACCACAACTCAGCGGCCCCATCGTACACCGGCTCACCTTTGCGATAGCCAGAGAGCAACGTATGGGATTGCACGTATTTCCGAATACCAGGCAACTTGCACACAATCTCCGCGTGCGTGGTCCGCCAGTAGTGCTGGAACGCCTCCACGGAGAGACCGGGCTTCCGCTTGAAGAACACGATATTCTTGACCATGATAGGAACTCCTTTGCTCAGAGGGATGTCTGTCTCTACTCTGGATGAACACCCGTGGTCAAGAGAATTGAGAGTTTGTGAGCAAAGGCGTATAAGGCGTGGAACATGAAAAAGAGTGGAGAGTGGACATTGCGAGGAAGCCAAAACTCGAAACCTGAAACCCGAAACTGACTTGGAGGAAGTATGCTTTCCATCGGCTACATGCCCGACACGCACGGCGGACCATACGAACAACCAGAACCAGACGCGGAACGTTCCGCCCAGTTCGCCGAACAGTTGTTGCAGGAAGCGGAACAGGCCGAGCGGTCGGGCTTCGATGGCGTCTTCGTGCCCGAACGCCATGCGCGTCCAGAGTGCATGTTCCCAGCTCCCCTCACGCTCATGGCGGCGATCGCGGCCCGAACACACCGAGTGAAGATCGGTTCGTATGTGATGATGCCCCCACTCTACAATCCCGTGCATCTCGCCGAAGAAGCCGCCATGATTGATCTGCTCTCCCGCGGACGACTCGTGCTCGGCGTCGGAGTGGGGTATCACCCTCGCTACTTCGATCATTTTGGGGTGCCCATTAAACAACGCGAAGGTCGCTTCGAGGAATGCCTGGACATCATGCGCACCGCGTGGAGAACTCCCGGTCCGACCGCGTATCATGGGAAGTATTACAACTACGAAGCGATTCATCTCACGCCGAAGCCTTTTCAGAAGCCCCATCCCCCACTCTGGATCGGGGCTTTTGGCCCGAAGTCGATCGCGCGGGCGGGTCGGCTTGGTGACGTGTGGGCCATGGCGCCCTTTCTGGATCGACCCGACGCGCTGAAAGCCCAACTCGACATCTACCGTGAGGCCGCCATCAAAGCTGGCAAAACGCCTCGCATTGCCCTCCTCCGCGACGGCTGGTTAGCCGGCAGCATGGAAGAAGCGGAACGGACGTTTGGTCGCCTCTGGGTGGAAGAGTGCAAATTCTATTTTCGTTGGGGCATGCTCGCTCCGACCGTGGACTTCCGCGCGGAATCGGATTTCACGGTGGAAAAAGTCCGACGACACATGGTATTGGGCACGGCTGATGATTGGCTCGAACAACTGGACTATTGGCAACGGGAGTTTGGGGTGGAGTGGTTCATCTTCCGCTGCCGCCTCCCACTCGGCCCCGGCCCTGAACAGACGCGGGCCTGTATCCAACGGTTAGGCGAGGAAGTGTTACCGAGATTAAAGCGTAAGACGTAGCACGTGAAAACAAAACCTCCGAAGTTTCCCTTTACATTCTACGCTTTACGTTTTACGTCTTACGCCTCACGGTTTTTTGAGAAGGAGCGAGACTCGATGGATTTCCAATATACCCCGGAGCAAGAAGCGTTTCGCACGGAAGTGCGCGGTTGGCTAGAGAAGAATCTGTCACCGGATTTATGCGTCGAAGACCCACGCGATGAACGGATCGCGCCCGACCGTGCAACGTTTGAACGCCGCCGGGAATGGCAACGCACGATGTACAAGGCGGGGTGGGTCGGCCTCGCCTGGCCTAAACAGCTTGGGGGGCAAGGCGCGGGCCTCATCAAGCAAGTCATTTTCGATGACGAATACACCCAAGCAAAGGCCCCCGTGCTTCCCGGCACCTCCGGCCTCGCGCTCTGCGGCCCCACCTTGGCGCAATGGGGCACGGAGGAACAGAAGAAACGGTTCCTCCCCCGCATCCTGAGTGGGGATGACATCTGGTGCCAGGGATATTCCGAGCCCGGTGCGGGGTCCGACCTCGCGGGCCTGCAAACCCGCGCGGTCGAGGATGGCGATGTCTTCGTCGTCAATGGGCAGAAGGTGTGGACCTCCGGCGCGCAGTATGCCGATTGTATTTTCATGCTCGTGCGCACCGCTCCCAACGCACCGAAGCACAACGGCATTCGTTACTTGTTGG
>JABFSC010000165.1 GCA_013140885.1 Deltaproteobacteria bacterium
GTCGCGATCCGTAGTACAGTCCTCCTCCATCGGGAAACCTGAGTGCCGTAAGGAGGGGAGTTATGGCGTGGCCGGTTCGTTACCAGATGATCGGGATGTTATTCGCTGGCTCGGTCATCAATTATGTTGATCGAGTCAACATTTCGATTGCCGCTCCGGTCATTATGAAGGAACTCGGCTGGAGCAAGGACAAGTTTGGGTGGGTCTTCTCCGCGTTCTTGATCGGCTACGCGCTCCTGCAAATCCCTGGCGGCGTGATCGCCGACCGCTGGAGTGGCCGCAAAGTCCTCACCCTCGCCTTCTGTGGATTCTCCCTCTTTACTCTCCTAACGCCTTGGGGAGCCAACGCCTTTTTGCTGCTCTTGGCGATGCGCTTCCTCGTGGGCGTCTTCGAGTCGATGACTTTCCCCGCCACCGCGTCCATTAACTCACACTGGATTCCGCGCGTGGAGTTCGGCAGAGCCCACACCTTCAGCATCTCCGGCATCACCGCCGGACAGATGGTGGCCTATCCACTCACGACGTGGATCATCTTGCACAGCAACTGGCAGACCGTCTTTTACATCAACGCCGCGTTTGGCTTGCTTTGGGCTGCGGTGTGGTGGTGGTACGCGACGGATACACCCGCGCTCCATCCACGCATCACGCCCGCCGAACGCACCTATATCGAGTCCCAGCTCCCGCCACCTCCGGCCAACCCTTTGCCGCTCTCGGTGGTATTTACCAACATTCCCTTGCTCACCGTGGCGTTCGCCTACATGTGTTATGCCTATGTGGGCTGGATGTTTTTGTTCTGGATTCCAACGTATCTCGTGGAAGCACGCGGGTATTCGCTGGGGATCATGGGAACTCTGGGCATTCCTCTGCACGCGAGCGCCTTTATCGGTCTCGTTGGCGGCGGCATATTCGGCGACTATCTCTTGCGTCGGGGGTGGAGTTCTCAGTTTGTTCGCGCCCGCCTCGGCGGGATCGGACTGGCGCTCGCCTTTCCATTTCTCTTGGCGAGCGCCTTGGTGCCATCCGCGACCCTTTGCGTGATCTGTCTGATTATCTTCTATGGATTATTCACCAGCGCACTGTCGGGTTTCTCCACGGTAGCCATTGAATTTAACCAGCATCTCGCGGGTGCCATCTTTGGCCTGATTAACACGCTCGGCACTTTCGCTGGGTTTCTCGGCCCTCTCACCGCCGGCTATATGCTCGCGGGCAATGAAGGAAACTGGCTTGTGCCGATCTTCGTCGCCACCGCAGTCGGGGTCGTCAGCGCCACGGTGTTGCTCACCGTTCCTATTCGTCCCATTCAAATTAAGGACGTGACGCCAACCGACGCGGTTCCCGTGGGGGGCGTGGCGCACTAACCGTCTGTTGAGCGTACAGAAACACTGATCGTGATTTTTCACTGGAGGAGGAAACTATGAAGCATTTGGCATTAGGCGACATCAACATCTCACGTGTGGTTGAGTTTGAAGGACCATTCGTGCAACCCCACCATCTGCTGCCCGAATCGAAACCCGAGGTGATCGAATCCCATAAACATTGGCTCGCGCCCCATTTTCTCGACGCCAATGGGATGTTCATTATGAGCATCCACACCTATGTCATTCGCACCAAGCACCACACCATCCTGGTCGATACCTGCGTAGGCAACGATAAGGACCGCTCGCTATTCCCCAGTTGGAGCAAGATGCAGGGACCCTATCTGCAAACGCTGGAACAAGTTGCCGGCGTCAAGCCGGAACAAGTCGATTATGTACTCTGCACGCATTTGCACGTGGACCATGTCGGCTGGAACACGCGCCTCGTCAACGGCAAGTGGGTGCCGACCTTCCCCAATG
This sequence comes from Deltaproteobacteria bacterium, assembly GCA_013140885.1. Lineage (GTDB taxonomy): Bacteria > Desulfobacterota > Binatia > Bin18 > Bin18 > JABFSC01. The sequence goes on from JABFSC010000165.1 coordinate 1,836, forward strand.
CCAAGTACCTCTTCGCGCGCAAGGAGTGGGAGTTCTGGAAACAAGAAAGTGAGAAAGACGCGGGCACGGGTGACGGCTCCATCGTCGATAGTGTGGTGCCGATCGTCGCGGCGGGCAAAGCGGTGCTGGTCGAAGGCGATCACGCGATTGACGATCAAGTCTTTCTGGAACCCACGCCTGGCCATACGCCTGGTCACGTGTGCGTGCACGTGAAGGGTGGCGGCAAGGAAGTCATTATGACGGGCGACATGATGCACCATCCCGTGCAGACCGCCGAGCCACAGTGGAGCAGCGGATTTTGCGCGGACCCCAAAGCCTCGGCGGCCACTCGACGCGCGTTTCTCGAACGCAATGCCGATACCGGACGCATGATCCTCGCGGCCCATTTCGCCACCCCGACGGTCGGGACTATCGTGCCCGCGGGGAATGCGTTTCGTCTGAAGGTATAGGGCCACGCATCGAAGGAAGGAGCATTGCGTATGAAAGCCATCCGTATTTATGAATTTGGCGCACCCGAAGTGATGAAACTGGAAGAAGTCCCGGACCCGAAAGCTGGACCAGGGCAAGTAGTCGTGCGCATACGCGCCGTCGGCGTGAACCCGGTCGAGACCTACATCCGCTCCGGCATTTATCCCAAACCCCCAACCCCGTTCACCCCAGGCGCGGACAGCGCGGGGGAAATCGAATCCGTCGGCGAAGGGGTGACCAAAGTGAAAGTGGGCGACCGCGTCTACACGGCGGGCGCGCTGACTGGCACCTACGCGGAAAAAGCGCTCTGCAAAGAAGGCCAAGTGCAGCCCTTGCCGCAACGCGCGTCTTTCGCGCAGGGCGCGGCAATGTTTGTGCCTTATGGCACGGCGTATCGGGCCTTGTTTCAGCGCGCGCACGCGGCCCCGGGAGAAGTGGTCTTCGTGCATGGGGCCAGCGGTGGAGTCGGCATCGCCGCCGTGCAACTGGCGCGAGCAGCGGGCATGACGGTCATTGGCACGGGTGGCACCGAACAAGGACGACAGTTAGTCGCCAAGGAGGGCGCGCATCATGTGCTCGATCATCGCGCGGCTGGCTATTTGGACAAAGTGCTAGAGCTGACCAAAGGGCGGGGCGCGGATGTCATCCTGGAAATGCTGGCCAAC
>JABFSC010000074.1 GCA_013140885.1 Deltaproteobacteria bacterium
TGTACTTCAAAGGACGGGGTGTCCCGCGGGATTATGCCGCCGCCCTCACGTGGTATCGCTTGGCTGCTACCCAAGGGGATATCGACGCGCAGTTCAACCTCGGCGTCATGTACGCCCATGGACAAGGAGTCCCGCGGGATTATACCGCCGCCCTGACCTGGTTCCGTCTGGCGGCCGCGCAAGAAGATGGAGACGCGCAGTTGAACCTTGGCGTCATGTACCACAAAGGAGAAGGGGTCCCGCGGGATTATACCGCCGCCCTGACCTGGTTCCGTCTGGCGGCCGCGCAGGGGCTTGCCGAGGCACAGTACAACCTGGGCGTGATGTACCTCCACGGGCAGGGGATCGCCCAGGACGAGGTCCAAGCCTATCTGTGGTTCGACCGTGCCGCGGCCACTTACACAACCACACCTGAGCGTAACGAGGCGGTAACCACACGCGATAGCGTAGCGGCCCACATGACTCCCGCTCAGATCGCTGAAGCCCAACAGCGCGCGCGCGAATGGAAGCGGCAATAGGCCCCAGGGACAAACTGTGACCGCGGAAAGATCCCGGATTGCAACGATCACCGATCCGCGCATTGCTACCCACGACGGCTCGGAGAAGTTATCGACCAAGGATCCGTCCCGCCCTTTCTCATTCCTGACACGAAATTGGTGGTGAAAATCGCAAATCACGGAATGGCGGATGCCGCGGGGCGTCGGCATCCGGCCCAATCGCGCGCTCGTGGGTCTCTCAGTCTGACAAAACCCATGAGCGTAGACGATCTCCCCTGAACTCAAGGTGGCATGAATATCGCTCACCCGACAGCGCACGGGCCATCCCTCCGAGCGTCTTCGCGGCGACTGGGCTCAGGGGGGCATGAATATCGGTCGTCCCACAAAAAAGAAAAGGGAGGTGGTCGAGAGATGAACAGTGGAACAATGACAGAAAGTCACTAAAAGATAGGTGGATGGTTCACAATCCTTGCACGGAAGAAACCCAAGGCGGGGTTTCGCAAGGACGGGACCGCACCCGCCCGGACCTCACGAGATTCCCCGCGAGACGCGACTCGTGAATCCGGACATTGGCCAATCGCGAGCTCTGCTCCATGGCGGCTTTTTCAATAGGTGCTCAACCCTTTATTGAGGAGACTAGTATGATGAAAACCAAAGTTCTTTCTTCCGTCGTCATCGCGGCCGGACTTCTGTTCGGCGCCACTTCCCTCTCCTATGCGGATTCGAAGACTTATCCAGCTTCCGAATGTGTGAGATGGGATGAGAGAGTCGACCCGGTCACTTTCCTAAATTTTGGCCGCCGTTTTAATCCTTCCACCACTCTCCGGTTACGCCTGGATTGTCCTGCGGTGAAGGATAGAAGTACGGATGTCCGAAACTCGTGGATCCGTGTTATTGATCAGCATCCGAATGATCAGGTGTGCGCGCAATTCATTGCGTATAAGCAACTCGGAGCTCTTACCGTGATAAGAGGTACTCCTCAACTATGCACCACGCTAGCTTTCGTCTCCGCTACCCCAGTGCAACTCAATACTGGCGCGCTCGCGGCTATTCCCGCGGACGCCCATTATTATTTTAGTGTTTTGCGGATTCCCATGAACTTCAATGGTGCCGTCTCTGGCGTCGTGACGTATGCCGTTGACGAGGTGGATTTCGAATAATCTTCCGGTGAGACGGCGTAGTGGATACGTAACCACTACGCCGATCGTCTCTCGGGCAAGAAGTGAAATGAGGCGAGTGTGAGAATTCCTTTGACAAAAGCAGCGATGTACTGCGGTGTGATAATCAGCGTGGCGAGCATGGTGTGGTATGTCAGCGTCTCCCCAAAAATGCCGGAGGACCGTTCACCGATAGCGGCAAAAGAAGAGGCAAAAGAGAGCACCCTAGAGAGCGCCCATGAGGATGCTCCTATTGTGAGTAAAAAGGAGACTGAGCCACAGGAAGGAAAGACCGAGGAGAAAGTCGATAGCCTGCGAAGCGAAGTCGCATCTCAGCGTCATACACTCAAGACGTTGGAGGAGCGTACCGCCTTTTCACCGGATGGTATTGCTGTTACCGATGCCCCGCCTCTGAGCGAAGAGGAACTGGAACAACAAGCCAAAGCGGAGATAGCGCGGCACGTGGCCCTGTATGCGCGCGTGGCCAAGCAGGAAGGGATTGACCACACATGGGCAAGTAGTGCCCAACAGGCGATTTCCCAATCGTTGGGCGAGTTATCCGCGAAGGGCCTTGGCGCGGTGGACGTCAAATGTCACCGCTCTCTTTGTGAGGCACGGTTTTTCTTTGACGTTGCCGCGCCGACTTCCGCTCTACAAAACCTGCAAAGTTTTTCACCGTGGCCGGGTGAAGTGTTGATTGTCGCGGACACCGAAAAAGGCGAAGGCCGACTGTATCTTGCCCGTGAGGGCAACAATTTGCCTCATCCATAATGACCATATTTTCCGTCAGCACCCGCCTACGCTACGTGGGAATTCAGCGCGGCCGTTCCTTAAAAGAGAGAGGGAATGAAAATGTCACTGGAAAGAATCTCGCACACCGACGTGGTCACCGTGCCACCCGACGCCACCGCGGTTGAGGTGGCGCACCAGATGCGTGCCCGACACACGGGCAGCGTCGTCGTCGTGGAGGACCACTGCCCCATCGGGATCATTACGGACCGCGATATCGTCGTCAAAGTCGTCGCCGCCGAGGTTGACCCCACGCGGCTGAGCGCCAAGGACATCATGGCCGCTCCGCCCTCGCTCGTGAATATCAACTACGACCCACTCGATGTCACCCGGATCATGCGCGCCCGCGGCGTGCGGCGACTGCCGGTCGTGGACGAACATCGCCATCTGCTCGGCATGGTCACCCTGGATGATGTCTTGCGCCTGTTAGGCCATGAAATCGCCAATTTGGCGGACACCGTGGACATGGAAATTCGCAAAGAGACGGACGCCATCTCCTCACCGTGAGCTACTGTTGCTTCTCTAGGAAATCAGGAAACGGCATTGGATTACCCTATGGGTGAGAGGGACTCCCCGCGCTGGCGTGTCATTTTGCGGGGAGTCGTGCAAGGAATTGGGTTTCGCCCATTTGTCTATCATCTTGCTCACGAGTGCGAACTCGCTGGGTCCGTGCGGAACACCGCAGCTGGTGTCGAAATCGACATTGAAGGACCACGGGCCGCCTTGGTGGATTTTGTCCGGCGTGTTCACACCGATGCCCCAGCGCTGGCGCGGATCACGGCGGCGACCTGGACGGAAATTCCCGCGCTTCATCTCCCAGGTTTCCATGTGTTGCCAAGCCAGCCCGGCGAAGATCACACGCTGATTCCCCCGGACCTGGCGACCTGTTCGGCGTGCATCCAGGAAATCTCCGACTTGCAGCAGCGCCGGTTTCGGTACCCGTTCACCAACTGCACTCGGTGCGGTCCACGCTTTACCGTCGTTTGTCGCCTGCCCTACGACCGCGCCGCGACGACCCTGGCCGACTTCTCCCTCTGTCCAGCATGCGTGGCGGAGTATCACGATCCCGCCGACCGCCGCTTCCATGCCGAACCCATCGCCTGCGCCACCTGTGGCCCACGGGTCTGGCTGGAGACGAAAAGGACGACAGCAAGGTCCGCGGAAAGGCTTGCGATTGACGCCATTGCTCACGCCGCCGCACTGCTCCGTCAAGGCGCGGTGCTCGCGGTCAAAGGACTGGGTGGGTTCCATCTGGTCTGCGATGCCACCAATGCGGAAGCGGTCCAGCGGTTGCGCGGCGCGAAACAGCGCCGTCATAAACCCCTCGCCGTCATGGTCGCCACAGTGGAGGAAGCCCGCATGTACAGTCAGGTCTCCGCGGACGAGGCCACGCTGCTCCTGTCGGTCCATGCGCCGATCGTGCTCGTGCGCAAGCAGCGCGATTCGGTACTCGCTGCGGAGGTTGCTCCTGGGACCGCCTATCTCGGAGTGATGTTGCCGTATACTCCACTGCATCATGTGTTCATCCGCGACACTGGAAGACCCTTGGTGGTGACGAGTGGGAACCGGCGCGATGACCCCTTGTGTCTCACCGCGGAGGAAGCCCACGCCGTGTTCAGGGAGACGGTGGATGGGTTCCTGCTGCACGACCGTCCCATTCAGCAACGCTGTGACGACAGTGTGTGCGTGGTCACACCGACGGGGCCTCAAGTGCTGCGTCGCGCGCGTGGCTATGTACCCCTGCCGGTGCGCGTGCCGCTGACCACGCCCGCACCGATCCTGGCGGTCGGCGCGGAACTGAAAAATACCTTTTGCCTCTTGCGTGGCGACGAAGCGTTCTTGAGCCAACATCTGGGCGACATGGGGAGCGTGGCGACGCGAACCCACTTCACAGGCGCGCTCGCGCATCTCACCGCGTTGCTCAAGATGACGCCCACACTCGTGGCCCATGACCTCCACCCGGACTATGCGACCAGCCGTTTCGCCGCGACGACGGGACTCCCACTTGTGGGCGTCCAGCATCATCATGCCCACATCGCGAGCTGCCTCGCCGACAACGGCCTGGCTGGTCCGGTCATCGGCGTCGCGTTTGATGGCACGGGCTACGGGACCGATGGCGCGATCTGGGGCGGAGAGTTCGTGATCGCCACGTTCCGGGACTTTCGCCGGGTCGCCCACCTCGAATACCTGCCGTTGCCCGGTGGTGAGGCGGCGATTCGTCATCCGCACCGTATTGCCATCGCATACTTGCTCAGCCTGCTCGGCACCGTTCCCGCCCTTCCCTTTCTCGATCCCATCGCGGAAGCGGAACAGCGCCTCATCCGACAGATAACGGAGCGTCGGGTGAACACCCCGCTGACTTCCAGTTGTGGACGACTCTTTGACGCGGTCGCGGCGCTCGTCGGTCCGCGCGAAGAAGTGACGTATGAAGCCCAAGCCGCCATCGAATTGGAATCGGTGTCGTATGAGGGCGCCCATGATCCCACCATCTATCCGTATGCCATCGACGGCACGCAGATACGACTTGGGGCCTTGCTGGCACGGATAGTCGCGGATGTCCAGGCGGGAGTTCCCGTGCCCATCATTGGCTGGCGGTTTCACCAGACGCTGGCCGAGATGGTGCGCGAGGTCTGCCTGCGGATCCGCGCGCAAGAACATGTGCAGGGGGTCGCGTTGAGTGGGGGCTGCTGGCAAAATCGCCTGCTGCTGGACATGACCGTGAGCCGCTTGCGGGACGCGGGGTTTCTCGTCTACACCCATAAGCAAACACCCACCAACGATGGTGGAATCAGCCTCGGGCAGGCGGTGGTGGCCGCCGCTCGGCACGCGCGGGCGTCCTGACTGAGCGGGCATACCGACCGCGCAAGGAGTCACTATGTGTCTGGGGATTCCCGGAAGAATTACGACAATCGTGGAAGAAGACAGGATGCGCATGGGCACGGTCGATTTTGGCGGCGTGCGCCGTCAGGTGTGCTTGGTCTATGTCCCGGACGCGCGGGAAGGTCAGTATGTGATCGTGCATGCGGGGTTCGCCATCAGCCTACTGGACGAGGACGAAGCACAAGAGACCCTGGCGTTGCTGCGCGCGGCGGCGGCATCCACGCCCGAGGAGGACGTGTGAAATACATTGACGAATATCGCGATCCGGTCCTGGCTCGGCGTGTCATCCAACAGATTCACGCCGCCGTCACCCGTCCCTGGACGATCATGGAAGTGTGCGGCGGCCAAACCCATACCATCGTGCGGTTTGGCCTGGTCGAGCTGCTGCCTCCGAGTCTGACGCTGTTACATGGCCCTGGGTGTCCCGTGTGTGTCACGCCCCTTGAGCTGATCGATAGCGCCATCGCGCTCGCCGCGCGCCAGAATGTCATTCTCTGCTCGTTTGGTGACATGCTGCGGGTCCCCGGTTCGGACAAGGATTTATTGACCGCCAAAGCGGAAGGTGGGGACGTGCGCGTGGTCTACTCTCCGCTGGACGCGCTGCGACTTGCTCGTGCGCAGCCACACAAGGAGGTGGTGTTCTTCGCCGTGGGGTTTGAAACCACGGCGCCGACCACGGCGATGGCGGTCTGGCAAGCCAAGCAGCAGAGCCTTCTCAACTTTAGTCTCCTCGTCGCGCATGTGCGGGTACCGCCCGCGCTTGAGGCGATCCTCTCCTCACCGGACAACCAGGTCCAGGGCCTGCTCGCCGCGGGCCACGTGTGCACCATCATGGGCACTGAAGAGTACGAACCATTGGCGCGCCGGTACCAGGTGCCCATCGTCGTTACCGGTTTCGAGCCGCTCGATCTCCTGCAAGGGATATTGCAGTGCCTCACGCAACTCGAGGAAGGGCGCGCGGTCGTGGACAATCAATATGCGCGGGCAGTCCGTGCCGAGGGGAATCCCTCCGCGCGGACGCTCCTCGCGGACGTCTTCACTCCGGTGGATCGACGTTGGCGGGGGTTAATGCTGATGCCGGACAGCGGCCTCGCCTTGCGCGATACGTATGCGGGGTTCGACGCCGAGCGCAAGTTCGCCCTGCACCTCACAGCGCGCGAACCTGCTTCGTCGTGTCAGGCTGGACGGGTGTTACAAGGACAGATCAAACCGCCGGCTTGTCCCGCCTTCGGCACCCAGTGTACGCCGGAACATCCGTTAGGCGCGCCGATGGTCTCGTCCGAAGGCGCGTGCGCCGCCTACTATCGCTTTGGCCGGGGGCGGCGGGAGGAACATCGTGAAATCTCCCGTTGACGGGCTTCAGTGCCCTTTGCCTCTTGAGACCAGGAAGACCGTGCTCCTCGGCCATGGCAGCGGTGGCCGGATGACGGCGGAGCTGCTCGCGCGTTTCTTCCTGCCCGCGTTTTCCAACCCTATCCTTGACCAGTTGAACGACCAGGCCGTGTTTGATGTGCACGGCATCCGTCTGGCACTGACCACGGATGCGTTCGTCGTCTCGCCGCTCTTTTTTCCAGGCGGTGACATTGGCTGCCTGGCGGTGAATGGGACAATCAACGATCTCGCCATGTGTGGGGCGATGCCCCTGGCGCTGTCCGCCGCGTTCATCCTCGAAGAGGGCTTGCCGTTCGATGACCTCCAGCGGGTCATCACGTCGATGGCGGATGCCTGTCGCACCGCGGGGGTTCAACTCGTCACCGGCGACACGAAAGTCGTCGAGCGTGGGAAGGGAGATGGGCTGTTTATCACGACCACCGGGATCGGGATCGTGACACATTCGCTGACGATCTCCGCCGACCGGGCCCAACCGGGGGATTGTCTCCTCGTCAGTGGTCCGATTGGCGATCATGGCATCGCCGTGCTCTCCGCTCGTGAGGGGCTGGAGTTCGAGACCACGCTCGTGAGTGACACGGCACCGTTGCATACGCTGGTACAGGCGATGATGGCGGTCAGTCCTGACATCCACTGTCTTCGCGACCCAACGCGCGGGGGACTGGCGAGCACGCTCAATGAACTCGCCATCAGCTCGCGCGTCGGGATGCGGTTTGACGAGAACCGACTCCCCATACGCGACGAGGTCCGGGCCGCCTGTGAGCTGTTGGGACTTGATCCGCTCTATGTCGCGTGCGAGGGCAGACTGGTGGCGATTGTCGGGGCAAGAGACGCCGATGCCGTCCTGGCCTGTATGCACGCGCATCCCTGCGGCGCGGAGGCGCGGATGATTGGCGAGGTGGTGGCGGTCCATCCTGGCATGGTCACCATGCGCACGGTATTCGGGAGCGAGCGCGTCGTGGACATGCTCGCTGGCGCGCAATTGCCCCGGATATGTTGAGCGCTCGCGGTCCGCGCATTGTTTGGTGCTCTCCTCTCTTACGCCTCGCCTTGCACCTCCACACTCTCAAGCACGATCTCTTGGGCACGCGGGTCCTGCGCATCGGTCAGCGTCGTGATCGTGAGCCGCGCGCCTTCCGCGACGGTACCACGGGCAGCGTGGACAAAGTGTTCGCGCAAATGAGCGGCGGACAGGTGGCAGAGCGCGCCGAGGGTGATGGTCACGCCGATCACTTTCTCCGCCCCTTCTTCATTCGCGATGGCGATGATCTTGCGCATGAGGTCAGCCATGAAAGACAACTCGTGCATATCACCTTCCCGCAGCATTTGTCTGGTTGACAATTTCGCGGTGCACCTGGGTGACCACGTGCTCAACCGCCGCCTCGACCGCTGGGGAAAGCCCGATACCAGCGGCGAACGTGTGCCCTTCGATCCCGTAGACAACGAAACGAGGAGGCAATCGGTGTAACGTCCGCGCCAATGCCACCGCTTCGGCGACACTGAAGGCATGCGTCGAGTAGCGAAAAAACGCCACCGGCAGCGCCTGCTCATGCGCATCGAAACGGGAGATGGTGCCAGGCGCTCCTCCCGACCGCACCGCATCAACGAGGATGACGACATCCGCCTCTTGCCATGATTCCAGCAAAGCGGCCCCCTCCCCGCTGGCCTCTTGAATCCTGACGGCGTCGCCCACTTCATCTTGTAACCGGCGGATCACCCAGAGCCCCACCGCGTCATCACCGCGATAGGCGTTGCCCACACCGATGACGAGCACGCGAGGTGTCCTGTCTGCTTGTGCCTCGCTCATGCCTGTCCCCGTTCAATATCCAGGGTGAGAAAATGGGTGGAGCACGAAATACAGGGGTCATAGTTCCGAATCGCCTGTTCACAGCGCCAGGTGAGTTCCTTCTTCGACAGCGCCAAATGGAGCGGCACGAACGCGAACAGATCGTTTTCAATGGTCTTCTGATTTTGCGACGTTGGCGGGACGATTTTCGCATCGACAATGAGGCCCGCGTCATCAAGCTGATAGCGATGATAGAGACTGCCGCGCGGCGCTTCGGTACAGCCATAGCCGATCCCCGCCCGTGGCTGCACGGCCACCGCCGGGTGTTCGGGCCGTTCGTAGGCGTCGATCAACCGTAGTGCTTCATCACAGGCATAAAGAATTTCAACGCTACGGACGATGATGCTCTGAAATGGGTTGTGGCACGTGGAGGTCAGGCCCGCGGCCTGGGCCGCCTCTCGCGCGAGAGGCGAGAGTCTGTCGAAGTTCAGGTTGTACCGCGCCAAGGGTCCGGTGAAATACGCCCCCCGAGTCTTGAGTACGGAGTGCAACGCGGTGGAGTAGGACACGTGCTCCTCGACGAAGTGATCATCGTAGGCGCGGATGTCGATATCCAGCCCTTTGTTCGACACCAGCCGCCCCTCGTTGAACGGGTATTCGCTGGGATGCCGCAACGCGACGAATTCATAGTCGCGCGTGAAGTCGGGGAACGCGAAGGTGCCCACCCAACGGACCGTCTCCAGCGCCGCGTCCCGTGCCCACTTGAGGCGTTCGGCCACCGGCGCGCGTTCCTGCTTGGTCGGCACCCGATAAAAGCCCCCCACCCGCACGTTGACGGGATGAATGGCCCGCCCGCCAAGGAGCGTGAGCAGGTCATTGCCCGCCTTTTTCAACTGTAGCCCACGCTCGACAA
>JABFSC010000721.1 GCA_013140885.1 Deltaproteobacteria bacterium
GGTCCTGGGGGCACGCAGCTTCGTGGGAACAGACTGCCTCGCAGGTCTCGCAAGGATGTGTCGCTACACCGCTGGCGCAGAGCGGCATCGACAAGACAAAGGCCCACAAGACGAGCAGCACTGTGAACTTTCGCGCCATAACCATGTGTTTGCTTGTATCACTGACATTACCATAAGGTCAACGCAGTTAGGCAATGCCTCTAGCGGTAACAGGAGGAAGCGCGCTGGAAGCGGGAGTCGCGCGCGCCCATTCTCCAGTTATGGTCCATAAAGCTCTCTCGCCACTGGGATTCAGTTGGGACTCCAAAAATGCAAATACCGAGTCTTGATCTCACAGACAGGGTAAGATGGGGTTAAAGTGTCGAGTGGTACTTTTCTACGTGAACGAGAGCGCGCGCGAAGAAACAATCTCAATTGTGTATCAAGTCGGACAGCGCGAGTAGCGCTGTCCGAACAGATTTGCTGGTTGTTTGAGGAGAGTCAGGCTGCGTCAGACTTGTCCGACAGATCGAGTACCGATTTTTACAACGCCAGTCGGCGGGCGAAACGCAGCGACCGCTGTCAGGTCACAGAGAAGCTCACAAAAGCTTCGTCTCTTCGTTCCGAGAAGCCATTCCTTTCTGAGCTTGACGTTGCACCGAGTGCAAGCCGTAACCTTCGCTTCAGCGACTCCGAGAGATTTTTGCCGCCGGTCTGAAACCTTGGGAGGTGGATTGATGAACATCCAAGTGTTGTATCTCGAAGGGTGCCCAAATCATCCGCCAACGGTTGCTCTCGTGCGACACGTGGTAGCGGACTTAGGCATCGAAACAGAAGTTGAGGAACTCGAGGTGAAGGACCAGGAAGAAGCAGAGCACTTACGCTTCTTGGGTTCTCCTACGGTGCTGGTCAACGGAGTGGATATCGATCCGAGCGCCAGAGAGCGCACCGATTACGGCATGAGCTGCCGCATATATGACCGCTTGGGGGTTCCTTCGCGTGAGCTTCTGGTTGCTGCCTGTGCGGTGTCGCATGGGCGCTGTGTCTCCGGGTAGGGTGCGCTCTGCGCATCCCCCCCGGTATATAAACCCCCTCTCCAGCGGATGTGTGGCGCTTCCAAGGACTGGTGCGCGAAGCGCCCCCTACGATGAAAAGCGCAATTGGTGGCCGCGCGCAGTATAAAACGTCACCAGTGACTTCTGGAGAGTGTATCCGTGCGATGGAACAACTTGGCTACAAGGCCAGTCTGGAATGTTAGCACTGAATGTGTAGCCGGAGGAAATACCTGAAGAGGACAGCCACCGTGAATATGGTCGGGAGCGTCCCCCGGTATAACCCGCGGCGCACCATAACGGTGCTAATGTATCCAAGCATGGCAGAATCGAACTGGGGTTGAAACGCTTGGCTCCCTCATAACATCAGACCACACGAGATGAACACACTTGGCAAAGCTCCGGCCTGCTTTTGAGAAGGGCGCCCCTTCCTGGATGCTAAAAGAGACAACCGGGATTGACGGGAACTCTCAGGCTACTTACGAAGATTGAGGTAGCACTATGTTGAAACAACGCACCAAACACCGCTTTTGGACAATAGGTGTCAGCATTCTGGTCCTTTTCTCTTTTCTCGCCGGGACCAGCTTTGCTTGCTTCCAAAAGGGCGCGGAAAGTGTCCAGCAGGCAGAAGATTGCTGCAAGGGACACTGTCAACATGCCAGGGTGGGCGCTATGGCGATGAAATGTTGCCAGAACCACCACGGCCAAGTCTCTCAAGCACTGCCCTTTTTCTCTTCGGCAAAAACCCTAGCACCAGCGGTCTCTCAGATCCCTGTTGCGCTCATCCCCCCTGCGGTGTTGCAAGGTCCAGACCGATTTTTAGTACATCGGTCCATTGAGAAGCGCCCCCCATCCTCTCCACCTTTGTATACGCTCCACTGTACTCTGCTGATCTAATCCCTTCTTTCTCCGCCCTCCTTTGGACAGCACCTTTGCGTCCAGGTATCGCTCTGATCGTGCTCATCAACCACAATCTCTGTCCGCCCAACAGGCGGCAAAAGAGAGTCTCATGCACAAGGAGAAAGACTATGACACGTCAATTCGTTACGCTGTTTACTACGGCTGCTCTCTGCACCATGCTGACAGGCAGGGCTGTCGCTAACTCACCAACTGTTAATATGGCACGGGATAAGGTCATCGCCCAACTGGAGCAGAAAGCTCACCGCTTCGAGTGGGAAGCCCAGGCAACCAAGGGAGTTCCACGAGCCCTACGGGATCTCCAACGCTTGCGCGTCAGGCAACTGATTCAACAACTCCAAACTGGAGAAGCGGTTGACCCTCAGGAGATCGACAAACTCCTCCACGAGCAACCGTGGCCGGGTTAGTCCCTGCCAGGGGAGAGAGCGAGGATCTCTTACCGCCGCGCTACGGCCTCCTTCCCCGACTCTTGGTGGTCGTGTTCCGGCTCTGGGTCAGAAGGGACGGGACATCCTGACAGGGTCTCATCGGCCTTGCGCAGGTGGTGCAGCCCCTGCTGTCGGTCGTTCCGTGCCAGTGCGGCTTTCGCCGCTGTGAGCTGGGCGACATAGAGGTCGCGACAGCAGTGGGCTGCGACGATGCGCACCTGTTCTCGCGCCTTCGCCAGGGCCGTTGCCGCGGGCGTAGATTCACTCGGAGTGAAGCTCGTCTGTACCTCTTGGAGTTGGGAGGAAATGGTCTGGAGGAGGCGATACGTCTTTTCCGTCGTGGCGAGAGGCGGATCGGCCAAAGTTGGAGCGGTAAATACCAGCAAGCCCCACAGTCCGGTCATGATCGCTTTTGCCTTCATTTTTCGCCTCCTGGTTTTCGTGCCGAGTCTCGGCCTAAGAGCAATCAGTGCGGGCAAGGAGCATACCAGGAGGAGAGTAGCCCTGGCCAGAAGAACAGGTGCTCTGACGAGGAGGTATGAGTCGGTCTGCCCCACTCTCTGCACAAAGAAAGGGCACCATGTTGAAAG
>JABFSC010000089.1 GCA_013140885.1 Deltaproteobacteria bacterium
CTTGAGGAGGGTGACCGCGCGCTCGTCATCCCAGTCATGAATAATCCACTTGAGGAGATAGGCATCCCCACCCGAGGGCACCGTCGCAAAAAAGTCACCTCCCGTGATGGCGCAGCGCTCCGCCAGGCCAGCCTCCGCAATTCGTCTCTTCGCGTCTTCGGCCACGTGAGGCAAGTCAAAGAGGACCCCGCGCAGGGCCGGATTCGCTTGCAGGAGCGCCGTCAGCAGGGTCCCGTAGCCGCCCCCCACATCGATCAGCGTGCCAAACTGGGAGAAGTCATAGGCGGCAACGATCGCGGCAGCGACTTGCATGGTATAGTCCGTCATGGCCGCGTCGAAGACGGCAGCGGCTGTGGGATGCTGCGTGAGGTAGGGAAAGAGTTCTTGTCCGTGGACAAGGTTAAAGGCCGTCGCGCCGGTCTTCACACTGTGCAGCACCTCCCCATACGCACGGTACTGCAACTCGCTTTGCATGATAGCGAAAGCCCGCAGTGAGCCAGGCACGCTAGTCTGCAGACCTGCCGCCAGCGGCGTCAAGCCAAAGCGGCCATCCTCGTCTTCGCGGAACACGCCGACACTCGCCAGCGCACGCAACAGGCGATAGAGCGTGTGTGGGAGCACCCCCGTCGCCTGCGCCAGTGCCTCACAGGGCTTCGGCCCTTCCTTGACCAAGTCGGCAATGCCAAGCTTGGCCGCGGCGTAGATCGCTTGCGAGATCCAGAAGCCCGTGATCATCTGGATCAGCGCTTCTGGAGAGGATAGGTCTTTTGGCTTTTGGGGTTGCTCTGGGATAGACATGGCAAGGTCTCCTTTTTCCGTCCGAATCTACTCTCAGTGATTTGTAGAGCTCAATGAGCGGTCTTTGAGTTTTTCCTTCCGCGAAGCTGATGAACGTCTGACGCCCCCGCGCACCGCCCAGATTGAGACCTTTCGGATTCAGTAGGCCCCGCAAGCGGGCGGCAATACGGTGGAACGGTTTGTTAGGCTCAGGTCCGTGTCGCTATTTCTCTTCTTGTGTTGTGTCTCCATCTCGTGGGTTGCTTCTCGGCAGAAACTTGTGGCAAGACACTTCCTTCAAAATGTCGGATCAAGCGGCTCCCCACCGAGGAGCACCCGGCCTGCGGCATGGTGGATGAATCGCCCAATCTCCACGCCAAACACAATGGCGTGCAGGTTCCGGAGGGCGCGCTCTATTGGATTCCCCTGTACAAACGCAGCGCGCGTCCCACGGGTGTACAGCCGACTGATAGTGTCGCGCACGACATCCAGAGCATAGAAGTTAGAAGCATACAGCTCCGCCTTTAACCGTGGCGGCACTGTTGCCCCCGTCTGGGCAACATTCCACACGGCAGTCATCGCCTCGCGGTGTCCCGCGCGCACCGCCCGTAGCGCGGCACTTGCGTTGGCGATCAGCTCTTGAATCGGCGCTTGGTCTCGTAATACCTGTCCACTCAAGGAAGAGACCTTCGCGCCCAGTTCTGCGGCGGCGCTCTGCCACGCGGTGTCCAACACACCAAAGGCGACTGCTGGCGGGCTTGAGGCAAACAGCACTCGCGACGGGAGGCGAAAGAGGGGACGGTCGATCAGCAGCGGCTTCGCCGAAGTGTGGGAAAACATCTCTGGGACGAAGACCTCACGCCCGCTCACGGCGTTACTGCCCGTCCCCCGCATCGCCGCCGCCTCTTGCCACGTCGGTGTGATGTCGAGGGCTGCCGTGGGGATGAGAAAAAGCCGTCCGTCGGGAGACCCGCCCCTTTGTCGCGGGGTATCGCCATCCATAACCACCCCCGCCAGCGCACACCAGTGCGCGTCCTCGCAACCCGTGACTACCGGCCACTGGCCACTCACGCGATAGCCACCCTCGACCGGGGTTGCCCGTCCGCCGGGCACAGGCGAGAAGCCAAAATTCCGATTGGGTTCCGCGAACAGCTCAGCTCGTGCGCGCTCGGAAAGAGAAGCGGCAGCTAAGCAAGCGGGGATGGAATTCAGTACATACCAACCCACGGCGGGATCGGCTGCGCTCACCGCTTCGATGACAGTAAGGGCGACTGGTGGGGGAACTTCAAGGCCGCCGACCTCTCGCGGGGCGTACAGCCGAAAGAGTCCCGCCTGCCCAACGGCAGCCACGACTTCTTTCGTGAGCCGGGCTTGCTGCTCCCCTGTAACTAGATGTGCACGGATGAGAGGCTGTAATTCCTGTGCTGTTGTAATGACTGGATGAGAGTCCATGTTCTTCCCTTGCCTGTGATTTATTGCTCCGAAGGCTTAGTGCCTCCAGTCACCGTTTGCCACCCCAACCGCGAGCGTTCGAGTTCGCCCGGAACCGCACGCGGGCGGCAATACGGGTACTGGGCTGTTCGCCTGCTGTGTTTCGTGTCGTCTACCGTGAGACTAAGTGCGTAACTAACTCCTTCGTCTGCTCGCTGAGGTTCGGGAGCCTTAGTGCTGCTTGCTCCCGCGGGCGGCGGCTTGGGCCTCTGTTCATCGCACGGCGCACTGTAGGCGCTCGTGATAGACCACGATTTATCATTCGCTCTGCATACCTCATGACTGCTATTTTCCGAGATGCTTGTCGAAGAACTCGGCGATCTCGCTGAACGCCTCCTTGGTCTCTGGCGCGTTCACGTCGCGCAAATACTGCCCATGCGACTGACCTTCGAAAACCTGTAACACCGCTTCGACCCCAACCTGGCGCAGTTTGCGATGCACACGCACAGTGCTGCTCAGGAACAGATCGCGCGTCCCGGTGGTGAGAATCGTCGGCGGAAAGCCGCGCATGTCGCCGTACACCGGCGAGAGCATCGGGTCCTTGAGATCACGGCCGTTGGTGTAGAGCGCAGCACGCTTGTCGCAACTCGCGTTAGGTGCCACGAGGACGTTGTCGATCATCGCGTTGGTGTGGAACGAGTCACCAGCATTGGTGAGGTCGGACATCGGAGTACCCGGCGCGATGGCACCCGGCAGC
>JABFSC010000762.1 GCA_013140885.1 Deltaproteobacteria bacterium
TCGTATGTGGCACGTCATAGCGAGTCAGCCGGTAGTTTCGTTGCGAGGCTTGGGCGTATCCAGAAACGGTGAAGATCAGTCCGACGAGAACGACAAGTGTAAACCGTACGCTTCCCATTGGTTCTCCTTTTCCACACCATCACACCACGGTGTCTCAATAGGGTAGCCCTTAGGGGAAGGACAAACAAGGGAGACTTTTGGTCAGGACTGACGCTTGAGGGCAACAAATAGAGTCTTTTGCATCATTGCATGGGAATCGGAGATGCGACACGCGTGCAAATACAATAAATTCGGGGCCAAGGAAGCATGCTCATGGAGGAAGTTGCCGTGTCTGGTCCAGGACGATATGTGCCGGACTCCGCCGCAGGTATCACCACCCCGGCGATTTACCGCAAGCGAAGATCGTGCGACGCAATCGTGTAAAAAGTGGAGGAGCACCAACCAAAACTCTGATTGCCTCTGACACTGTCTGTGCGGTCAAGACTTGGGTTTTACACTTTTTGGGGCCTCAACCCGCATCCTCCGCTCGACCACGAAAAATGAAACACGTATCCTACCGCGCGTGAAAGATAATGACGTTCTCCTGTCAGAGCGGTTACAGGCTCTGACGCTTGCATCGGTGACTATCACGGCGGCGATTGATGCGTCCGGACAGCTCGGTCCCGTCGGCGGGTTATGGCCCAAATTGCTGGCCGCGGCAAAAGAGGCTTCCTCTGTCGGGTTGCTCCGCACCATTGTTGTCGCCTCGGAGCAAACAGATATTCCCCTAGAACTAGAGCAAGAAGCCGCTTCTCCGTTACGCGTGCTGCGTGCCGCCACCTTGCACGAGGCCGTCAACCGGCTGTACGAAGAGCATGGCCCTCGCCATGCCGTGCGCCAATATGAACGGGAGCACTGCGCGGCCCTTCCTCTGTTAGGAAGGCCGGTTTCCTTGGTGGATCACTACCAAGCGCTGCCGCTGTTACGGGAAGTCAAACGCGACCAGCTGTTACGCACCGGACGGAAGCGGGAGCCAGAGGAAGACGTGCGCACCCTACGCGACACGGACATCCTGCGCTGGGAGCAGGAGGTCTCTGGCGAGCACGTCACGTATGAGCAAATCGCACTCGACCAGCTCTTCACGCACTTCCAGACGGTGACGGAGAACGCGCGGCGGACCACTCCCCGATTTGTCGTCCTTGGTCCTCCAGGCAGTGGCAAAACCACGCTTCTCCAGTATCTGAGCTGGCTGACCGCGACCGCCGGTCTGCCCACCACCGGGCGCGCACTCTTGCCGGTGCGGGTCCGTCTCCGCGAGTGGGAAACGTTCACGACGGCCACGGTTGGGGTCGCGCAACAGCTCGATGGCTATCTCGCCCAACAGTATGCGTTGCTGTCTCCCGCGCCGACCGCGCGGCAGTGGCGACAGTGGCTTGTCAATGGCGATGTGTTGCTGTTGTTCGACGGGCTGGACGAAATTCAAGGCGACCCACCCTTTCTCACCCTGCTGACCACGACCATCGCCACCTATCCCGCCTGTCCCACCGTGCTGACCTGTCGCACAGTGAGTTTTGAGCGGCACCGCATGATTTGCCCGGATTTTCCGCTCTTCACGTTGACCGGGTTGGATCAGGTCCACCGCGATGCGTACATCCGCGCGTTTCCCGCGGTCCATCCGACCGCCTACCAACCAGAGGTGCTGAGCGCCCACCTCCAGCGGTCTCCACAACTGCGCGCGCTCGCCGCCAATCCGCTCCTGTTGAGTATCCTCTGTTACGTCGTCGATAACGCCGCCACCACACCCATCCCCGCGACACGGGGGGAACTCTATGCCAGCGCGATCGAACGACTGCTGACATTCCACGCCCAACGTCTGACCACGCGGTATCCTGGCACCGCGCCCGCGCCATACGAAAAATTGACGCTGCTTCAACACGCGGCGTTACAGCTTTTCGCGCGGGGGGAACGACAGCTCACCTTTTCTGGACAACAGCTCGGTCAGGCTCTCAAGGACACGCTTCAAGAAGAAGGGTACGGCTCCGTCTCTGGCCCGTGGGCCAACGCGCTGCGCGAGGATTTGTCGCGTAACAGCGGCCTCTTGCGCGGCGATGGGGAGCAGGGCTTCTTCTTTTTTCATCTGACGATCCAGGAGTTTCTCACTGCCCGCGCACTCGCCACCCACATCAACACCAAGGGCTGGACTTCCTCACTCAGGATCGCGGGGAACACCCTCCCCATCCCCCTATTCATCGACAAAAAATCGTGGGACCCACGCTGGCATGAGGTGATCGTCTTGTTGACGGGACAGCTCGTGGACCCGTTACCGTTGTTGACCTTACTCACCGATAGCAAGAAGGAAGATCTTTTTTCCCATCGCTTGGTGTTGGCGGCGCAATGTCTCGCCGAAGTCCGCGCGGAGGTTCGCCCCGCATGCGCTCACATCGTGGACCGTGTCACGGACTCTCTCTTTTCAACGTGGGTCTTCCGCGAAGCCCGTGGCACCGGCGCCGTGGTCGCGCATTGCACCGATGCCTTCGCGGCGTTGGCGCGGTTGAACGGACACATCAAGCACCTACCACTCCTGGAGTGGCTCCAACGCCAAGCGCACGACGCCAACCCCGACGTGCGAGCGGCGAGCATTGAAGCCTTCGCCAATATCGGAGAAAGCCTGGCTTCCGAAATGGGTATTCTCGAAACCCTCTTGGCCGCACTGCGAGATCCCGACGTCTTCGTGCGGGTCAGAACCACCGAAGCTCTGCGACGCATCGGGACCGTGACCCTGAGCCTCCCGAGCATGCTTACCGCGCTGCTTCAGGCGGGAGAGCATGATCCCGAGGGCTTTGTCCGCGCCAGCGCCAAGCGCACCTTGGCGCAATTCGCCGCGAGCCTTCCTCAGGTACCGGAGGTTTTGTCCGTATTCGTGGCCCGTTACCCGCGGCGGTTTGGGGCGAAGCCTCAAGAGTCCACACGCTGGCACCCCTCGCC
>JABFSC010000246.1 GCA_013140885.1 Deltaproteobacteria bacterium
GAGTATCCGTCCAGGCTCGGTCGCCACCGGGGGCTCAAGGGCATAGACGACACCTATGAACTGCATGCTGAAGAGAAAAATCACTAAAAGTTGATAGCTCCAGTAACCCGAAGATCGAAGAGATTGCTTTCCTATGCGTGAGGCGCGGTTCATGGTGATGACTCCTACGAAAAAAGGGCTTCTGACTGATGCGTCCGCTTCGAGTGAATGACAATTCACGCCCAGGTCGGAACACGTCACACCGTGTCCCGACCTTCTCTCATTCTTTGCCATTAGTAATCGGTGCAGACGACGTGCATTGAGGAGTCCTCAATAACGAGATTCGGTATCCCGCTCACATATTTTCTTGCCTGGCAAAAGAAGCCCTTGGTCCCCGAAACGTTGGGAACATAACAGGTGTCGGAGATGGACATTTTTGTAGGGGTTCCCGTATCTCCAGGCTGAGTACCCGGGCGAGGAGTCGTAAATTTGCGGACACACCCATCCTGCGTACTCAGACTTGCTCCAGTGAGATTGGAGGCGGCATAGTAGTACTGGTTATACGTGTTCACGAGCGGGTTATTGACCGTGGAGCTACACGTTACCGCACACTTGAAGACTTGACCGGGCGGGATTGTCGCATAGGTCGAAAGCAAATTTGTCCATTGCGTAGAGGATGAAACCACAATGTCATTAGTGGTCTTGTTGCCAGTCATCACTGCATCTAACGCCATAGCCGCGGACGGTAGCATTACTAAACTGAGAGCAAGGACGGCTTTATACATGCGATTCATACGTTTCATACTATTCTCCTTCGTAGTTAAGGTTGGTTGCAAAGTTGACAAAGTGAACGATTTTTCTTCGTGGGTTGAGGTGGGGAATCCATTGAGTGACAGCATGTCTTTCTCCTTTTCAGTGTTGCAAAGCTGTTTTTATCGAGACCTGGTCTTGCCAGTGCCCAGTGCCCTTTTCCTTATGAGTGTCAATTCATAAACGGTGCGGTTGCCTGATGATGGGGAGCGGCGGCCCTCTCTCATGGATCCTCATTCGTTCATACCTCCTTTTCTTTTGGTTCCCGCCAACCCGGCGGCTGCTCATGCAATGTTCGTATCTCTAAGGCGTGACTTTCCGCGTCACATTGTGACTCGGTCTGAACCGAGCCCTGTGACACGACCGCCCAACGAAAGAGTAGACAGGGAGTGGGAGAATGAGAGAGGGAGGGGCGGAAAAGCGCGCGTACGGCGCTTCCCTGGTTCCCGGTGGACTAAGGTTGCGGAGAGCGAGTTACCATTCCCAAGCAATGGGATTGGTCGGGGGCGGGGTATACGAACAGAACAAGCCCGTCTTGATGCTGGTGGCCAGGTAATGTTCCAAGAGCGGACTCTGCTCGGCGATCTTGGTTAAGGCGATTCTGATGCCCTTGGCCACATTGACCCGTGCCCGCTCCGCAGAGGTCGTGGTGGTACGCGCCCGGCCTCCCAGGCCCACCGCGCGCGCCAGTTCGGCCGCGAGGAAATCCATCTCTTGTTGGAGCTTGTCCAGGCGGCCCAGATCGTTGAACGCCTGGGCTTCGTCCAGTTCCTCGCGCAGTTCTGTCAGCCGTCGTTTGTACGTCGCACGGGCCTGGGCATCGAGCAGTTCTTCTCCCCCATCGAAGTGGGAGTCCGGGGCACTGGGATCGCCCAAGGCAACACGCGGCGCGACCGCCACGCCCGTCGGGTCGGATGCGGGGGCAAGCAAGTCAAGCGCGAGGAATTCCACGTCGGGGTGACGCAGCAGGTGGGCAATATAGTCCAGCCCCCGCAGATGGCGGAGCCGAAAGCTCGTCTCTTGGTAGGCAATAACCCAGTAGTCGCCTTCTTTGCGGAAGACGTTGGGCGCTGGAGATTGGGAGGGAAGGACTCTTTGCAGGGGAAGAATGGGAGCGGAAATCATTTCCGCTTCTCGCGGAGCATGCTCCGCGAGCCCAGAGCCTTGCCCCTCAACCACGCGCCACTCCTGGCCCCGCAATTCGTGGATTTTTCCCTCAAGCCCTGTCATCCCCAATTCTTGTGCCGCGGCGAACGCCTGAGACAACAGTGCTTCCGCCTTGTCCTCGTCACCATCCTGATTGCGAGTGCGGAGCATCCGCGCGTAACTATACTGCGTGTGGGCAAGTCGTGGACGCGCCCCCATCCACAGGTTGCGGTCAATCGCGAACGCAAAATGGTGCTCCGCCTCGTCCCAGCGCTCAAGCAGCGTTGCGAGCATCCCCAAGGAATGGGCGACGGTATCCGCATAGGCGCTGGTTGGGGCAATCACGACATTTTGCTCCGCATGCGGGAGGAGCAGGGCATACAACAGAGCCGCCCGCTCGGTATCCTTCAGGAACACGCATCCCGTCGCTAAGTTGGTGAGCGCGAAGAGCCAGAGCATGTCTCGCGGAAGGGTCGTGAAGTTGTCACCGGCCCAGCGCTCAAACTCGCGCTGGGCTTCTTCCTTTCGTCCGAGTTCACTGAGGAAATAGACGAGCGTACACCGGACCGCCGGCGTTGTGGGGTACTGTTCCACCGCGCCGGCGAGGGCGGCTTCCAGCTCGTGGAGTCGCCCTTCTTCGCGCCGCAACATCAAGGTCTGCGCGCTCACGCTTAACAGCGCGTCTGGCAGGTGCGGAGACAGTGGAGCCAGCTCCACTGCCTGCTGGAGTCGCGGTTCCACCTCCATGAATCGTCCCTCCAGGAGCGCGCGCATTGTCCCCCAGACGTGCGGGAACCAGTGCCACAGATTTGGCGCGGAGCGCGGGACCTCGACGTGCTTGGTATAGGCGACGATTTCCCTCTCGACGCCCGGGATGTCCCCTAGCTCAAGCAGATCGGCAAGCCGCAAGGTGCGGCCGAGCATGGCCAACTCCCGATTTTCGATGGATTCGGCGAGGTGCACGATTTCCGTCGCCCACGCGAGGCGCTCGGACAGATTGTGAGGCCCCCAGACCGTCAAGTGGTG
>JABFSC010000781.1 GCA_013140885.1 Deltaproteobacteria bacterium
GACGAGCATCGGCAAAACCTCAAAGCCTCAAAAAAAGACCACCCTGGATTTCTTGAGCGCTGGCGGACGCCACGGATTTATTTGATCGACTAATGGGCATGTTGCCGCCGCGCCTTATTTTGTCCGTGATCTTTTTGGCCCCACCGTTCGCGAACGGGGAATCTTCAGCTTGCCCCGTTTCGATGCGCCCTGAAAAACTCCCGTGAGCCCGCTACAGCGTGGGGTCGCCTCCCACGACAATGTGTCACCAATGGGGGAAAAGTATTTCCCCGACAATTCCGCTTCTCCTCCACGCCCCAAGTCTCCGGGCTTCGCCGTCAGCTCGAACTTCCCATCGACACTGCCCAGTTCGTCAATGATCGTGATCTCCGCTCCGGGTGTTTCACAGATGCCTTTTCCCCCGTTGCGAATAACCCCAGAGAACCAAAAATCCTTGCGTGGCCAATCAATCCACGCCTTCGCCCCTTTCAGGCTTGGCGAAGGACGAGCAGTGGACAGCCCGGACCGACGAGCGCCGCGTGGTTTGGGGTTGTCGTCCACGGCATCAACTTTCGGCTCACGCGCGGGTTCTTCTTGTCCCTCCTTGAGATTGGAGTAAGGCGCTTTTTCCTTGGAGAACGGTTGTGCTCCTGGCTTTTGGAGTCTGTCCCCGTAGTGAATGACGCCCTTGTCATCCTCCCATTTGTAAATTTCTTCCGCCGCGACCGGAAACGAACGCAGCGTCAAGAGCAGAATTAACAATAGGATGTGCATGGGTTCCTCCTGCTGCTTACCAAGATCGGGTGGACCTGAAGGTTATAGGCGCAAATCGGAGAATGGAGCAAGCCGAAATCAGCCCGTTGCTTCAGCAGCGCTTTTCTTATACCCAATGGGGCTTCCCAACGGTCCACATATCCACGCTGTCGAGGAGCTTTGTCACGTTATGCCGACTACCATTCCACTGACTCGCACCACTCACCCCAAAGCCAAACCGCGCGATGAAGAGTTGAGCTTTGGCAAGTTTTTCACCGACCACATGTTTCTGATGGAGGCCACCGCCGATCAGGGCTGGCATAATCCCCGCGTGGTGCCCTACGGACCGCTCAGCTTGGACCCCTCGGCGGCGGTGTTGCATTACAGCCAAGAGATTTTCGAGGGGCTCAAAGCCTACCGCTCACCCCGCGATACCATTTTGTTGTTTCGCCCTGATAAAAACGCCGCGCGCTTGAATCGCTCCGCCGCACGCATGTGCATGCCCGCGGTCGATGAACCCCTCTTTCTCGACGCGATTAAGACGGTGGTGGCGACCGACCGCGACTGGGTGCCACGCGCAGCGGGCACCTCGCTGTATATTCGTCCGGCGATGATCGCCACCGAACCCTTTCTGGGCGTGCGGCCCGCGCAAGCCTATTCCTTCTTCATCATCCTGTGCCCGGTGGGCGCGTATTATGCGGAAGGGTTCAATCCCGTGAAAATTCTGGTCGAGGATCACTACGTGCGCGCGGTCAAAGGGGGCACGGGCGACGCGAAGACAGGAGGAAACTATGCGTCGAGTCTGGCCTCGGCGGAAGAGGCGCACCACAAAGGCTACTCGCAGGTCTTATGGCTCGACGGCGTGGAGCGCAAATACATTGAAGAAGTGGGGTCGATGAACATCGCCTTCGTGATCGACAACGAGTTTGTCACGCCCGCGCTGTCCGGCTCGATTCTCGACGGCGTGACGCGCGACACGACCAAGCAACTGGTGAAGGATTGGGGCATTCGCGTCGTCGAGCGACCGATCACGATTGATGAAGTCTTGACCGCGAGCCGCAACGGGCGGTTGCAAGAAGCGTTCGGCATGGGCACGGCGGCGGTCATCTCGCCGGTGAGCGAGTTGGCCTATAAGGATGCGAAACTCGCGATTGGCAATGGCGAAGTCGGCCCGTTGGCGCAACGATTGTTCGATGAAATCTCCAATATCCAGCGTGGGCTGAAGCCTGATCCGCATGGGTGGGTGGTGGAAATACGCTAAGGCAGGTCACCTCCGGTCTTTACCAACTGAGCGCGTGCTCGCCTCGGCGATGGACCTCCCAATAGCTGACGCCACTGGGGCGCACGCGCGCGATCTTGCCCAGCCGTTGCGTATGCGTGCGAAACTCCCGATGGCGCGGGAAACGGCGCGTGTATTCGGCCACTTCATCAAAAACGACATCAAGATGCACGAGACAGTAGCCAGGATGAAGAATCCGGGGGTGATAGAACCCGTGGTCTTGGGTGAAAAAGGTTGGTCGTGCCAGACTATGCAACAGGGGGATGATTTCGTCGCGATCTCCCATCCCTAAACGCCCGACCTCTCCGCCGATACGGCGGAAGTGAATTTTCCACGACCGCAGGAGTTCGCGTTGCGACACCACAATGTTTTCATCGAGCACATTCACGCCGCGCGCCGCCGCTTCTCGGTTTTTTCGACTAACGCCGCGCCCGCCAATGTAATGGCTTCCGCGATCGCTTCCGCGCTCAGGCGACCATCGAACTCAGACGAGATACGATGCCAATCATAGTCCTTGGCAAGCATTTCCATCACCGTCCTGACCATGATCCTCGTTCCCTTGAAGGTCAGTTGGCCGTGACAGATTTTGGGATCGGCGACAATGTACTGTCCGAACTCGGTCTGTTTCTGTTCTTTCATCGCGTGTTCCTGTTGTGAGTTTTGTAGATTACCCCTGACATATCGTTCGCGTCGAAACAATCAAGCCTGGCGGAAACAAAAAGGGCGCACTCCACATAGTACGCCCCGCTCTTTTTACCACTTGATGGTCGGCTCGGTTCCTTATCCCCCGTATTTCGCGCCGATCTCTTTCAACGTCAGCGGTTCGACCTCGTTTTTCAGCCCCGCTTCGATGACTTCGCCCACCACCACCGTGTGGTCCCCATATTCGTGAAAGCCAATCACTTTGCACTCCACCCACGCGGGCGCGTCACTCACAATGGGGCAGCCAGTCGTGGGACCGGCCTCATACGCGAACCCGCCCATCTTGCCGCCTTCGGGCTCAACGTGCTTGAAGAAGGCGAACGCCTGCCCTTTTTGCCCAGTCCCAAGAAAACTCATGGCGAAGGTCTTGGCGTTCTTCACCAGTCCATGCGCGCCGGAGTCGCCTTTCAGCCCGACCACCACTTGGGGCGGCTTGAAGGAACACTGCGTCGTCCAGTTCACCGTCGCGAGCGTCGCCTTGTCCCCGTCCTTCGCGCCCAGCACTTGGAGGCCGTAGGGAATCATCAGCAACGCGGTCTTTTTCGCTTGCTCGTTCATGGTCTCTCACTCCTTTCGGAAAAAACTGGGCAGACGATAGCCGTCCACCTTCCCGTCTGTCAACTCACGTTACCAACCTTGCTCCGGTGTCGGGAATTTGCTTAGATTCGCGCGCATTCTGAATGACGGATCGAGGAGGACAGCCAATGGCTCAATTTGTGAAAGTCGCCCAGACGAGCGACATCCCCGCTGGACAAGGTAAATGCGTGGAAGTCGGGGAGAAACGCATCGCCATCTTCAATGTCGATGGCACCTATCACGCGATTGATGATATTTGCCCGCATCAAGGCGGACCGCTCAGCGAAGGAGAAATCAGCGGCACCACCGTGACCTGCCCTTGGCACGGGTGGGAATACGATGTCGCCACTGGGGTGAACCGTGACGACTCCGATATGGCGCAAGAGAAGTTCACTGTCAAAGTCGAAGGCGACGATATTCTGGTTGAAACATGACAACTCCCCTGCTCCCTTGGCACGAATCCCTCGGTGCGTCTGTCATTGACGACCGTGGAATCGCGCTGCCCGCCTCTTTCACCGATTCCTTGCGCGAATATCACGCGGTTCGCGCACATGTCGGCCTCATTGATGCCTCGTTCCGCGTACAACTCCGCATGACCGGCGAGGATCGCGTCTCGTTTCTGCAAGGCATTGTCTCCAATGACGTGAAAGCCCTCCGTCCAGGTGAGGGCTGTGCCGCGACCCTGCTCACGGAACAAGGTCGCCTGGTCGCGGATTTGCGCGTCTACGCGCTAGAGTCCGCGCTGCTCCTTGATGTCGATGCGCGCATCAAGGACAAAACGCTGGACACCTTCTCGCGCTTTATCATCGCCGATGATGTCGAACTGGAGGACCTGAGCGAACAAGCCGTTACCCTCGCGCTGCAAGGTCCCTTGGCTACCCAAGTGCTCACCGCCGCCGGTGTCACCCTGTCTTTGACGAAAGCGTTGCAACATGGCGTCGCGACGATCAACGACGCCGCCGTCCACATCGCGCGCGCGGACGATACGGGTTCGGACGGCTACGTGCTCTTCGTCCCGTGGGCGCGGGCGGAACAGGTATGGCAAACACTGCTGCGCGTTGGCGAACCGTTCGGGATACAACCCGTCGGCATGACCGCGCTCAATCTGCTGCGCGTCGAGGCCGGGATTCCGTGGTATGGCGTCGATATGGACGAAAGCCGCATCGTGTTGGAAGTCGGCCTGGAACATGCCATCAGTTTCAAGAAAGGCTGTTACTTGGGGCAAGAAGTCGTGGAGCGCGCTACCGCGCGCGGCCATGTCAACCGGAAATTGAGCGGCCTGCTCGTGCACGGGGACACGATCCCCGTCAGCGGCGACAAACTGTTCCAAGACACGCAAGAAGTGGGATGGATCACCAGCGCCATCGCGTCGCCACGCTGTGGCCGTCCCATCGCGCTCGCCTACGTGCGACGCGCACAGTGCGCGCCCGGCACGCAACTCCGCATTGACAGGCAAGGGACGCCCGTGATAGCCGAAGTCGCAACGTTACCGTTCACTGGCTAACCCAGCGAACACACATCGAGATCAGGAGGAATGTATGGCAAACCAACTCGGCAAACGTTATCTCTGCGAATCGTGCGGCACGGAAGTGCTGTGCAATAAGCCTGGCACTGGCGAACTCAATTGCTGTGAGAAAGATATGCAGTTGAAGGAAGCCAAACCGCTGCCGTCCTCGGACTAAGCGTCCGCATGGCTTGTGGTTTTTCATTTGTAAGGGCACGGTTCGCCGTGCCCTTACTCTTTTGTGCATCCCGTGCCTACCGCTGACCTCCTGTTGCACGGCGGACGAGTCGGCGCGCAACCTTTGACGCCCCGACATGATGCCCAGTCCCCTCCCGCCAACGCCGTTGCCATTGCCGACTCCCATATTCTCGCCGTCGGCACCGAAAACGACCTCCGCCCTTTTGTCACCACCCGAACTCGCCTCCTTTCGTGTGCCGGACACACCATTCTTCCTGGATTTATTGATCCGCATCTCCACTTATTCGCGTGGGCTAGCCGCTTGTGTGGAGTAGACCTGAGCGGTGCGCGGTCGCTTGCCGATCTCCACGCCGCCTTGACTCAGCGACGCGCGACCCTTGCCGATGGCGCATGGCTGCGTGGCTACGGCTACGACGAGTTCCTCTTGGCCGAAAAGCGGCATCCCACCCGGCAGGACCTGGATGCCGTCTCCCGTCAACATCCGATCCTCGTGCGTCATCGCACTGGCCACGCCGCCGTGCTCAACAGTATGGCGCTACACCACGCGCGGATTGACCAGCATTTCGTCCCACCCAGCGGTAGCATCGTGGCCCACGACGCGAGCGGTGAGCCGACTGGCGTTCTCTATGAACTGGAAGCGTATTTGCGAACCGTCATTCCGCCCCTGGCGCAGGCCGAGTTCATGGACGGCGTGCGCCAGACGAGCAATGCCTTGGTGCGGCTGGGCGTGACCTCTTTTCACGATGCCAGCGCGGGCAACACGGTGGACGATGTCGAGGATTTTCAACGGTTGAGGACCGAGGGGATCCTCAAATCTGACGCGACGGTCATGGTTGGCATCGCGGCGCTTCCGCAATTGCTCGCCTCGCGACGCGCCTCGTTCAATAACGCGGACCGTGTGCGTATCGGGAGCATCAAGATCATGGTGCACGAGGGGCGTGGGGAGATATATCCGCCACCAGAGGAACTGCGCGACATGGTCTGGCGGGTGCACCAGAGTGGGCGGCAAGTGGCGATTCATGCGGTGGAAGAGGGCGCGGTGTGGGCGGCACTGGATGCCATTGAGCAGGCGCAGCGACGATTGCCACGCCGCGATCATCGCCACCGCATTGAACATTGCGCGCTCTGTCCACCGCCCTTGCTCGAGAAACTGGTCGAGACCGGCAGTGCCGTCGTGACACAACCGGGGTTTCTCCATTTCCATGGCGAGAAGTATGCCGCGGAGGTGGACCCGGATCGTCACGAGTGGCTGTACCGGACCAAGAGTCTGCTGACGCGGGGCATTCCGGTGGCTGGCAGTTCGGATTGCCCCATCGCGCCGCTCGCGCCACTCGTGAGTTTGCAAACCACCATAACGCGACAATCGCGCGGTGGCGTGGTCTTGGGTCCCCAAGAACGGTTGTCGCTGGCTGAAGCCGTCCCGCTGTTCACCACGGCGGGTGCATGGATCGGATTCGCGGAAAATAGCACGGGGTCGATCTCGCCGGGAAAACGGGCGGACCTGGTGATTCTTGATGGTGATGTGGTGACCACGCCCACCGAGGCGCTTCATGCGCTCAAGGTCACAACAACCATTGTTGGCGGAGAGATTATGTGGTCTGATTCGTGGGGCCAGATGTAGAGGAGTCTCCTATGAACCCGACAACCGTCGAACAACTGTATGAACAGCAAATCAAGTTGCTCCCTGCCGCCGAACGGCTCCGTTTAGTGGCAATCATTACCCGCGATTTGGCAACACCGACAGTAACCGCAAAACCCCGCTTACGGAGATTATTGGAACTTGAGGGGCTCGGCGCTGGAATCTGGGAAGGGATCGACGCGCAGGAATACGTGAATGACCTGCGCAAAGAGTGGGACTCTCGACCATGAGCAGGGGAGGCGGGGCTGATCACCGGGAATCCCCGCGTGGCCACTTTCCTCCCTCCGTTTTACGCATTACGTTTCACCCCCATGTCATTCACCGCCGTCCTCTACGAAAAAGAAGGTCCGCTGGCGATTGTCGCGCTTAATCGTCCCCGGATGATGAACGCCTACAACGTCCAGATGCGCGATGACCTCTATCAGATTCTGTGCGCTGTCCGTGATGACCCCGAAGTCCGCGTGATGATCCTGCGCGGTGAAGGTCCCGCCTTTTCCACTGGCGGTGATGTTTCGGAGTTCGGCTCCGCGCCGTCGCCCACCCGCGCGCGCGAGGTGCGCTGGCAACGGAATGTCTGGGGCACGTTACTCAGTCTGCCGCAACCCACCATCGCCGCCGTGCATGGCTTCACCGTTGGAGGCGGTATGGAAATGGCCTTGCTCTGTGACATGTGCATTGCCGCCGATGACACGATTTTCTTTCTGCCAGAGACCGCGCTGGGCATGATTCCCGGCGTGGTGGGCACGCAAACCGCGCCACGTGCCATTGGGCTCGGTCGCGCGCTAGACATGGTGCTCACCGGCAAACGGGTCAATGCGCGGGAAGCCCATGATATTGGGTTGGCCAATCGGGTCGTGCCACGGGAGACCCTCTTGACGGCAGCTAAATCTCTAGCGTACACACTTGCAAAACATGATCCCAGGGTTCTCGCCCTGGCTAAGCAGGCCATCCGTCTCGGCACGGACCTCAGCCTTGCCGACGGCCTTCAGCTTGAACAACGAATCTTCGCGCGGTTGTAAGGAGCAACGATGAATACGGCGAATTTCTTGAGCATTCCTAGCATGATGTTTCCCGACCAGGAGATTCTGGTCTTTGATGGTAATCGTTTTACCTACGGCCAGGCCCTTGACCGGGTGCGGAGACTGGCCGCCAGCCTCCGTGCTTTAGGCGTCAAACCCGGCGATCGCGTCGCCACGCTGCAAACCAATTCCAATCAGTTCATTGAGTCCTACTACGCCACCGCGACGCTGGGGGCGACCTTCGTGCCGCTCAACTACCGCGCGAAACAGCCGGAAATCGAATACATGGTGACCGCCGCCGATGTGAAGGTGCTGTTCATTGGCTCTCGCTATGTCGATGTGATCAAACAGTTGCAGCCGAAATTCACCAGCGTCACCCATTACGTCTCAATGGAAGCTCGCTATCCCGACATGTTGTACATCGAAGACTTGATCGACAAAGGCTCTTCAGAAGATATCGAAGACGCCGAAGTCGATGAAAGCGACGTGTCAATCCTGATGTACACCAGCGGCACCACGTCCCTGCCGAAAGGCGTGATGCTCACCTACGGGGACTTCACCAATTATGTGGTGGGCACCGTGGAAATGGCGGACGGCACCGAGCGCGGCACTTCGCTGCTGTGCGCGCCGCTCTACCATATCGCTGGTACGGCCAACATTATGACCGCGATCTGGGCGGGTCGAAAAATCGTTATTCTGCGTCAGTTCGAACCCAAGGATTGGCTCAAGGCCGTGCATGACGAGAAGATCACTCATGCGTTCGTCGTGCCCACCATGATGAAGCAGCTTATTGACCATCCTGAGTTTCCTCAGTTCGACATGTCGAGCCTCCAGAACCTGTCCTACGGCGGAGCGCCCATGCCGTTCCCGGTCATCCGTAAAGCCATTGAATCTTTCCCCAAAGGCACTGGCTTCGTGAATGCGTTTGGCCAAACCGAAACGACCTCCACTCTCACGGTCTTGGGTCCAGAGGATCATCGCCTTGATGGCCCGGCGGCGGAAGTCGAACGCAATCTCAAGCGGCTCACCTCTGTCGGCAAGCCGTTGCCCGACGTGGAAGTGCAAATTTTTGATGAGGAGAATAAACCCATCGCCGCCAACGAGATTGGGGAAGTGGTGATTCGCACGCCACGCATTATGAAAGGCTACGCCGGGCAGGAAAGCGCCACGGCGGCGTTGCTTGATGTCGATGGCTGGCTGCATACACGCGACATGGGCTATCTCGATGATGATGGCTACGTGTACCTCGTGGGCCGTAAGGACGACATCATCATTCGTGGTGGCGAGAATATCGCTCCGGCGGAAATCGAGGCCGTGTTGCACGCCCATCCGGCGATTGATGAAGCGGCGGTGATTGGCGTGCCCGATGTGGACTGGGGGCAAAAGATCGCGGCGTTTGTCGCGTTGCGGCCCGGCAAAACAGTTTCCAGCGAGGAGCTGTCCGAGTTCTGCCGTCAGCGGCTCGCCAGCTTCAAGAAGCCGGAGCTGATTCGTTTTGTCGATGCGCTCCCCAAGAACCCGCTCGGCAAAGTGCTCAAGAAGGAATTGAAGGCGGAATTCGTCGAGTAGAAATTAGTCCAAGGTCCAAAGTCCAAGGTCCAAAGTCCAAGGTCCAAAGTCCAAGGTCCAAAGTCCAAGGTCTCAAGTTTCGAGTTGCAAGTCTCAAGTCCCAAGTCCCAAGGTCTCGCACCAATGACAGATATTCCCGCCGCACCGCTCTCGTATACGA
>JABFSC010000119.1 GCA_013140885.1 Deltaproteobacteria bacterium
CAGTTGAATAAGCAATAATACGGCCAAAACAAAGTGGAGATTATTCGACGATTTGGCGAGTATTGATTGGTAAATAAATGACATCAGGTTAAATTCGTCACTTATTTGCCGCTAAGACTACTGGATCTACGAGAGGGGGAACTCGCTCTAGAACCTACGGGAGGGATGTAAGATACGGCCTCGAAGCGCACGGCCTAAATAAACGAAACACCGCAAGGCATTAGTTTCGCTTGTGTTTCCTAGTTGTTCGCGGGCGTTATGCAGACGTGTGAAGCTCATGGCGACTGACAAGGAAGCCAATCTCGGGGTTATGCCTGAGCACGGGTTCGGGAAGCAGTTACGGATGCGGATCAAGCGCTTGATCCGCATCCGTAACGTCAGATGTTCGCTGCACCCTCATGCGGCCTTGTCTGAGGGCTTTTCCCTATCAAGCGACCGATCTGAAGAGACACCTGTCCCAACCTTTGGCGCGGTTGGCAGGGCTTCCGTGTAATCGGGCCAGATGATTCGTGGGGGAACGATCACACGTGGGGTCCCCAGATCGGCGGGCTGGGCAATGGCAGGAGTCTCGACTCTTGAAGTATCGGCTCCCCGCGCGGATACGAGATAGTATAGAACCGGGACGGTCATGCGTGACAACAACGTAGCCACAACCTCTCCTGCCAGCAGTGAGATCGCCATCCCTTGAAACAGCGGATCAAAAAGAATCACCGCCGCACCGGAAACGACCGCCAACGCCGTCAGCAGCATCGGGCGAAAACGAATCACTCCGGCTTCGATCACTGCCTCCGCAAGAGCCACCCCTTCCTTGCAACGGAGTTCCATGAAATCCACCAGGATGATCGAGTTGCGCACGACGATCCCCGCGCCAGCAATGAAACCGATCACCGAAGCGCCGGTAAAGAAGGCTCCAGCCAGCGCATGGGCTGGCAGAATACCAATCAGACTCAGCGGAACCGGAGCCAGAATGACGAAAGGTAACACAAGCGATTGGAACCACGCGGCCACAAGCATGTAGATCAGCACAAGCACCGCGAGAAACGCGAATCCCACTCCCCCGATAAACTCATACGAGGTTTGCCACTCACCATCCCATTTGAGCGATAATCGATCCGTCAGAAACGGTTGTTGGGTAAAGAACCGGGGCAGTATTCCGTCGTCGGGCATGGACCACTGACCGAGGGTCTGGTCGAGGGCGAGCAGGGTAAAAATCGGGCTCTCTTGGCCACCAGCCGTATCCCCCATCACATACACGACCGGTTTCAGGTTTTTCCGATGAATCGCGGGAGATTGCGGGTCAAGTTCGATAGACGTCAGTTCCGCGAGCGGAACCGCGTGACCAGAAGGAGAGATCACTTTGAGTTCTTGCAAATCGGTCAGATGTGAGCGTCCTGGCTGCGCCACCTGGATGAACAGCGGAACCTCTTCGGTTTCCTTCGGGAGATGCAGGGCTCCGGCGGCCCTTCCGCCAAGCGCGATTTGCAATACCTCGGCTACATGTGCGGTGGAAACACCGTGCAGGGCGGCTTTGGTTTTGTCGACCACGAAGCGGTAGGTCGGTTGGGACGACTTCCCACTCCAATCCACATCCACCACCCCAGCCGTCCCCTCAAAGAGTTGACGAACGCGTTCCGCCAACGTGAGTTGACTCTCATAGTCAGGCCCGTAGACTTCCGTCACCAACGTTTGCAACACTGGCGGACCGGGCGACATCTCAGCCAGTGTCACACGCGCGGCAAATTGCCGCGCGATCGCTTGTACTGCCGGTCGCATGCGTTTGACAATGTCATGGCTCTGAGTATTTCTTGCTCCCTTGTGAAGAAGGTTCACATGAATGTCGGCGACATGCCCCCCCTTCCGTAGGAAATAGTGTCGGACCAGACCGGTGAAGTTGACGGGCGATGTCGTCCCAACGTAGGTTTCATACGTGAGCACTTCCGGAACTGTCTTGACGTACGTGCCAATCGCACTCGCCACCTGCGCTGTTTTTGCCAGCGGCGTCCCTTCCGGCATGTCAATGACAATCTGAAACTCGGATTTATTGTCAAAGGGAAGGATTTTCACCGATACCAGTTGCAGGACGAGCAGACCCACCGCTCCCACGAACAACAAGCCGACGCTCCCCAAGAAGAGCCATCGCTTCCCACGCTGGTAAATGAGTGGTGTCATCACGCGACGATAGAGCCGCGTCCCCCCTCCTTCGGCGTCGTGGGTGACGTGGTCAGCAGTGGGGACCTCGGTTTCCTGTAAGAAGCGGGCCGCCGCCCACGGGGTGAGAACAAACGCCAATATCATCGACACGCCCATCGCGAGAGAAGCTTCAATGGGGATCACGCGGGTATAGGCTCCCAGCAAGCCCGGCACAAACGCTAAAGGCAGGAGGGCAAAGATCACGGCCAAGGTTGCCAACAACAACGGACTCCGGACCTCATTCACTGCCTCGACGATAATGTCACGCGTCGGTCGTCCGCGGTTCCGCGACATACGGAAATGGCGAACGATATTTTCGACATCGACGATAGGATCGTCAACGAGAATACCAATCGACAAAATCAAACCAAAAAGGGTGACGCGATTCAGCGTGAACCCAAAGCAATACGAGAGAAACAACGTGACGGCTAAGGTGGCGGGAACGGCAATGAAGACCACCAGTGCGGCCCGGCGCCCGAGAAACGCGGCCACAAGGAGGGTGACCCCGACGATGGCGATCAGGAGATGTTCGAGCAACTCATTGGACTTCTCTTGGGCCGTCTCGCCGTAATTGCGAGTGACCGTCCACCGCACCTCGGCGGGAATCAAACTGCCCTGCAACGCGGTGATCTTCTCCAACACCCGTTCGGCAACCACCACCGCGTTCGTCCCTTTCCGTTTGGCCACCGCGAGCGTCACTGCGGGAAGAGCGTCTGTCGATGAAGACATCGCGCTGCCGTCCGCCGCTGCCCCGGGAGTGAAAAAGACCAACTCCTTGGCTTCCTCTGGTTCATCGGTGACGACCGCGACATCACTGAGATACACGGGTTTGTCATCCGCGACGCTGACGACCAGTTGTCTGACCTCATCCGCGTTTTGCAAGAATCCGCCGATTTTAATCAGATATTCGGTGTTGTCGCGGACGACAGTCCCCGCCGGCATGTCATGGTTTGCTCCCTGGACCGCCGCCATCAATCGCAACGGATCAAGATGGAACGCCGCGAGTTTAACGGGATCGGCGGTGACTTTGATTTGCCGCCGCTGCCCACCAATGATCATCGTTGTCGAAACATCTGGAATGTTGCGCACCTGCTCGTCGAGCTGGGCCACCACTCGCCGCAGGGTCGCATGGTCATACCGGTGACTCCAAAACGTCACCGTCAACATCGCGATATCATCGACCGAATGAGGTTTGACCAGCGGTGCCGAGGCTCCCACCGGCAGCCATTCGGAATGAGTCGCGAGCTTGCTGTAGAGTTTGGTCAACGATTTTTCTTCATCCTCATCGACATGGAAAATAACAGTCACGAGACTGCGTCCGGGGAGAGAAACCGACGTCACATCTTTCACCCCGGCAATCTCGGCGCAGCGCTTTTCGAGTGGAATACTCACGCGCTGTTCTATTTCTTGAGTGGAACTTCCCGGCATCTCGACGAGCACATCCATCATCGGGATGTGCAGTTGCGGTTCCTCTTCCCGCGGTGTGTTCACCAGCGCGAAGAGACCTAACAGCAGCGTTCCCACCAAGATGAGCGGGGTCAGCTTTGAGTCGATAAACGTACGGACAATTCGCTCACCGATACTGATTTTCATTGGACGCTCGCGATCAGGTTGCCATCGGCAACGTTGTGCGCGCCCTCAACGATGATGCGCTCGCCCACGTCCACTCCAGACAGAATCTCGATTCCTTCGGGGAACACTTTGCCGAGCTTGACGAGCCGGAAGGAAGCGATGGTCTCAGGATTGAGCACGAACACACCCTGGAGTTGCCCGCGCTCAACAATCGCACTCACCGGCACAACCACTCCCTCGTGCTGCCCAGTGGGAAACGCCACCGTCCCATAGAACCCAGAGCGCAGAGTGGGATCGGCAGGGAGCGCGAGTTTGACCGTAAAGGTCCGACTCTGAGGATCGCTCCGTGGCATGATTTCGTTCACCGTGCTCGTCACGGTTTTCCCTAATGTCGCAAGTTGGATA
The DNA here is from genome assembly GCA_013140885.1 of Deltaproteobacteria bacterium. Classification (GTDB taxonomy): domain Bacteria; phylum Desulfobacterota; class Binatia; order Bin18; family Bin18; genus JABFSC01. Next base: position 4,168 of record JABFSC010000119.1, read on the forward strand.
GTCCCTTGCTGACCGAGCTGGATATGCGCGATTTCCGCCTCCCGTACGGCGGCCTCCAAGACATAGTCTTCTTTTTCAATCGTCAGCAAAGGCGTCCCAGGAGTCGCCATATTGCCTACTTCGGTGGTCTTCGCCACCACGACTCCAGCCCACGGCGCGGTCAGCACCGTGAAGCTGACCGCCACTCGCGCGTCGGTGACATCGGCTTCGGCTTGATCAATTCTCGCCAACACTTGGCGTTTTTTCGCGATCACCGCGGCTTTGAGCGCGTGCGCCCGCTCCTCTTCAGCCGTGGCGGTTTTCGCTGTCGCCACCACCGCCTCGTATTCCTGTGGGGCCACTGCCCGTCGGGCAAGCAATGCCGTATGCCGTGACAACGTCGCGTGCGCGAATTCCGCCTGTGCGTGAGCCGCTTGCAAGGTTTTGTCAGCGGCAAGAATGGACTGTTCCACTTCCTCCACCGCATCGTGGGCGTCCCGCAGGGCGGCTTGCGTGCGTCGGAGCCGTGCTTGTACGTCGCGATCATCAAGCTCGACGAGTACCTGCCCAGTCCGCACGCGGTCTCCAGCCCGCACGTGGAGCGCGACCACCGTGGCGATGCTCTTGGCCGCCATGACACTCTGTTGTCGCGACCGCACCGTGCCCACCGCGGTCAGGGTCTCCAGCACGGGTTGCCGCTGAAGGAGCTTGGTTGACACGCCGTCCACGATCTTCGGTTGTGTCCTGACTGTGGCCTCGGCGCTTCGCGGTATGGTTTCGCCGGAGCAGCCGCTCATCATCAACAATCCGGTAAGAAGTAATCCAGGTATCGGTTTCATTGTTGTTACCCTCATCAATTTTAGAAAGAATCTTGCCGCAAAGTTCCAACGGCGAGTTCCAACCCCACCACGCCAATGCTCTGATCGTGCAGCGCCTGGGCCAGCGCGCCGTGGGCTGTCGTGACCGCCGCTTCTCCGGAGACGAGTTCCACGATCGTCGTCAGTCCGGCACGATAACGATCGGTGATAATTTGGAGCGCGGTGTCCGCTTGCGTCACGCCCTGTCGCGCAACGCTGATCCGCTCTTCCGCCGCTTTCACGGTCAAGAATGCGTCCTTCACCTCCAGCGTGATACGACTGGCGAGCTGTGCCTGGAGCGCGCGGCTCCGGGCCACTTCCGCCCGCGCCTCAGCAACCCGCGCAACGTCGCCAAGGCCGTTGAAGAGGTTCCAGTGCAGGGTCACACCGACAAACCAATTGTCTTGTCCGCCGGAAGCGAAATGTGGACGATTGATATCGTAACGGGCAGTCGCCCGCACTGTCGGCAAGAAGGTCGTTCGCGCGAGGGCCACCCCGTGTTCAAGCGCCTGTTCTTCCACGTGCGATTGTCGGTACTCCGGGCGTTGGTGCAGGGCTTTCTCCTCCAACTCCGGTAAGGGCTCAGTCGGCGACGGACGCGATACGAACGGCCCCTCAATACGCCACTGCGTTTCTAAGGGCATACCCATGGCGTCGTTCAGTGCCGCCAGCGCGAGGGTCTGACGGTGCCCCGCGACAATCTCCTGCTCCTTGAGAGTGGCAACCCGCACCTGCGCCGAGAGGAGGTCCGATTCCACGACCATGCCGGTGGCAAAGCGGTCTTGCGCCGTGGTGCTATTCGCCTCGGCGGTGGTGAGCGCGGCTCGCGCCACCGCGAGGTTTTTCCCTGCGAGCAGGACTCCATAGTAATGACTCGCGACTTGAAAAATAACGAGTTGTTGTTGGCGCTCGTAATTCTGGAGGCTCGCCTCATGGTGGAGTTGAGCGCGTTTGAGAGAGAGTGAGGCTTTGCCACCAGTATAGAGGGGCTGCACCAATGAGAGCGCGGTGTGAAAGTTACTGATCGCGGATGGCTGATTGAGACGGGGTAACGCCAAGTCGTTTTGCGAGAACCGCCCCTGACTGAGTTTCGCGCTGAATGCCGAGATCGGACTGTCCGACCGCGAAAACCCTTCTTCCACATCCACTGTAGGAAGAAAACCCGCTCGCGCTTGCCGCTCGACGGTCGTGGCCGCAATGACCTGTTGCTGGGTGGCGCGAAGGAACGGGTTCTTCTCTAGTGCCGTGGCAATGGCTTGGGCGAGCGAGAGTGGCTCCCCACTCTCCTGAGCGTGCACGACACCGCTCCAGACAATGACCCATAGGAGTACGCTATAGAGGGTTAGTCGCATGGGGTCACTCAGCGCTGTACAGTCGGACCATGCGTCCCATTACGGCTGAGTTGATATTGCTCGACGAGCGATTTCAGGGTTTGCCCCACCGTGAGTAAGTTCTCCGTCGCGCTCTGAATCTGCTGCATCCCCACCGCGTTCTGGGCCGTGGCGATTTTGACGTTGGTAATGGCTGTGGCGATTTGATCCATGCCAATCACTTGCTGTTGATTGGAAGCCGCGATTTGCGTCACCGCCTGAGCCGCTCCCGTGAAGTTCTCGGTCAATGCTCGAATCGACGAACCCGCTTCCATCGCCTGCGCGACACTCCCTTCCATCGCCTTGGTCCCTTGTTCGGTCACCAACACCACCACGTTGGTCGCCTTCTGAATATCGCCCAGAATGGCGCGCACTTGGGTCGTCGCCCGCTTCGATTGTTCCGCCAGATTCTTGACCTCGCGGGCCACCACCGCGAAGCCTTTGCCATGCTCACCAGCATTGGCGGCTTCAATGGCCGCATTGACCGCCAGCAGATTGGATTGTTCGGCGAGCGCGGCCACCGAGTTGATAATGTTCCCAATGGTTTGACTCTGCTCGCCCAGTTTGATGACACTATCGGCGATGGATTGCATTTGTTCGCGTCCCCGGTGCAGCCCACTCAGCGCCGTTTCCAATGCCTGCTTGCCCCCCTCGGAGATGCGAGCGGTTTCCTGGGCGTTCTCCGACACTTGTTTGGCCTTCTGGCCGGAGAGATGCGCGACTTGTTTGACTTCTTCCACGGTACTCGCCGTTTGACTGACGGCGGTGGCTGTTTCGTGCACACTCGTCGTCAGTTGGCTGGTGGTCGCGAGGATATCGCTGATCGCCGTGGTCACCACCTGCGCACTGTTTTGGATTTGCTGGCTCGTCGCCCGCAAATTCTCGGTCATCCGCACAAAGCTTTTCGCCAGCAGATCCTGTGTGGAACGCGGCTCAACATTGACGGTGAGATTCCCTTTGCTAATGCTATCCGCCGCATCCGCCATACTCTTGAGATACTGAATCAGACTGCGAAAGGCGGTCGCCAGCGCGCCCACTTCGTCATTGGACTGGTAGGTAATCTGTTGGTTAATGTCACCAGCGGCAATCCGCGTCGCGGCTTCGGTCATCTTTGTCATCGGCACCGTGAGCGAGCGGGTAATCAGCAACATGAGCACCATCACGGTGGATACCGCGATCACCACCGCGATAATAAGAAGGCGTTGCGTAGAGGTCACCGCCCGCAGTGCCGTCTCTCTGAGTATCGTCGTATCCTCCTCTACCGTCGCCGCGAGTTTTCCGATGCTCACCCCGAGACGATTAAAGGTTTCACCGAGGCGGGCCAGGAGCGCCTGCGCTTTGGGTTGTTGGTTCGCGATGAGCAGGGAATTGATCTCCGTGGCCGTGACGATGAATTCATCAATTTGTGAAGCGATCGGTGTAAGCGCGCTCGCATAACGCTCCCGATCACCCGCGCGCAACAGCGTTTTTCCTTCCCCGACAGCCGCCCGTAGTTGCAGCTCCTGAGTACGAATTTCTTCCTCTCGCTTGCGCGCCGCCAGTGTATCCACCTGCGGGGCATTCGCCGCTTGCAACATTTCTTCGGCTAAGGTGTCGCGCAGGCGACTGGCTAACATAATTTGCTGGGTGGCGGCGAGTCGCTGCCATCCCCGGTCGCTACTTTCACCGAGTTGTGTGAGTTCTTTGTAGGTCACCACCACGACCACGGTCGCAACGACAATGATGGTAATAGCGATGAAGGCGAACTTTGTCGCGACGGGGAGGTTCTTTATCAGTTCCATGGGTTCCTCTTTCTTTGCACCGGCGGTCCAGCGTATGCTCCGCTAGTGCACCTGTAAGAGAGTTCGGTCCGCGCGAAGAATTCTTTAGGGCAAGAAGGGAGTTCCGCGGGTCATGCCGCGAAGAACCGGGTGCATATCGCCGAAAAGAAGAGCGTGGTGCCGTTCACACCTTGACCAAACAGGCTCCGGTACGCTAAGCGACAGTCAAGGAAGGGAGATGCGTGGTGGACACCGAGCGGTTGAATCAATTGATCTGGAGCATGGGGCTGAAATTTCGGGCGGACCTCGTTCAGCAAACGACCCCTGTCCCGGATTGGTTTCCCGTGCATCAAGCCTTCACGCTCGCCACGACCCATCTGTTCTTCACCTTACCCGACGCGGTCCGACGGACACTGCGGCACACCACCCCCGAACAACTGGCCCAACGGGGCAAACGCTTAGGGGCCACCGTGTCGCCATTAACCGTCTGGACATTCGCCTACTCGTATCTCGTGGGGCGAGAAATCTTGCTCGACTCCGGTGTGATTACCCCGCGCACCGGAGCGGAGGACCTCGACCTCGTCCTTGACTTTTGGCGACGGTTGTCCTTCGCGCATCGTGGCGATGGCCACCTTGATAATAGTGAGGCCGCCGCCACCAACGTGTTTCTTCCGGTCACGATCATCCAACGCATGTACGACGCCCTGCTCCCCATCGACGCCAGTATTCGTCGGCGAGTGGAACAATTCCTGGCCGCCACGGACGAGTATCTCTTACTCCTCAATGGTGAAGCGCGACTGGGCACCGCGGATTCTGGCCCCTATCCGCTTAACGTGGAGCGGGTCCTGATCGTCCGTGACTTCTTCGATCTCAAAGGAATGTGCTATCCGTGGCGCGATGTCGTCGCCGATCTCCCTTTCCACACCTGCTCCTTGGCCTTGACCTTTGACCCGGAAGATTTTCACACCTTGGAGTTTAGTGACCAAAGCGCGTTACGGACCACCCCCGCGACGTACACCGCCGCCATTCGGGAGATCGCCTTTGTCAGCAATGACACCGGCTCACCGCGGGTGCTCCCTTTCACGGAAATGGATTGGCTGACGCGGGCCATCGCCAAGGTGCGACCGAAACTCGAAGAGTGGTGGAATCGGCAACCACGTCAGCAACGGATCATGATGGGTGCGTTACCGTGGATCGTGCGCCCCTTCGGCGTGCTATCCGCCGATGAGGTTATT
>JABFSC010000217.1 GCA_013140885.1 Deltaproteobacteria bacterium
GGAGTGATCGCCAAAGAAATGCTTGCGGAAGAAACCACGCAGCGAGAAGAGATGAGGAGACGACCACGCCGAGATTGTTTCGCTGTTGGGCGCGTGGCACTATGCGGCACAGCAAGAGCTGAAAGGGGGGATTATGGCTGAACTGGCATATACCGGTGCGATCGAACTGGCGAAGAAAATTGCTCAACGGGAAATTTCAAGCCGCGCGACAGTGGACTATTTTCTGGCACGCGTGGCGACTCTTGATAAGCCGATTAACAGCGTTGTGACGATTGAGGCCGAACGCGCGCGTACCGAGGCCGATGCCGCCGATGCCGCTCTGGCTCGTGACGAGGTCCGAGGTCCCCTGCATGGCGTGCCCATGACGATCAAGGATTCCTTTCAAACAGCTGGAATGCGAACCACGTCCGGTGCGCCAGAGCTGGCGAATTTTATTCCGCAAGAAGATGCCTGGCCGGTCGCGCGACTACGCGAAGCCGGGGCGATCATTTTTGGCAAAACCAATCTGCCGATCTACGCCGGTGACCTGCAAAGTTACAACGCGGTCTTTGGCACCACGAATAATCCCCATGATGTCTCGCGCACCCCTGGCGGCTCTTCCGGAGGCTCGGCGGCTGCCTTGGCGTGTGGGTTTACGCCACTTGAACTTGGTAGTGATATTGGCGGCTCGATTCGCCTTCCGTCTCACATGTCGGGCGTCGTTGGTCACAAGCCGAGTTATGGCATTGTCCCAGCGCACGGGCAGATTCCCGGACCGCCGGGGACGTTGACGTTGGCCGATCTCGCCGTTGCTGGCCCGATGGCACGCACAGTCGAAGATTTAGCACTGGGACTTGATGTCATGGCGGGGCCGAATCGCTGGGAGCAGCCAGCCTGGCGACTGAAACTGCCAAGCCCACGACGTCGAGCATTGAAGAACTATCGGATCGCGGCCTGGCTCGATGATCCGCATTGTCGAGTTGAACCCGCGGTCCGTGCGTTGCTGGAAAACGCCGCCCAAAAACTGGCCGGAGCTGGAGTTCGCATTGATACCGATGCTCGTCCCGAGTTTACGCTAGAGAAAGTCGCGGACACGTTTTTCGCGCTGCTCCAAGCGGCACTCGCGGGTGGGGTGTCACGCGAAACGCTTGAACGCTACGCGACCTCGACTGGCGATACGCCGGCGGATCACACCCGGCGCACTCTGGCGATGCGCCATCGAGAATGGCTGAGCTACAACGAACGTCGCCAACAGATGCGGAAACAGTGGGAGGATTTTTTCCACACGTGGGATGCGATCCTGTTGCCTGTCATGCCGTGTCCGGCGATTCCGCACGATCACTCCGAGCCACAAGCGGCGCGGCTGGCATCGGTAGGAGATGCGCAGCGTCCGTACTGGGACCTCATCACCTGGATGGCTCCGGCGGGAGCGTGCTATCTCCCGGCGACAGTGGTGCCTGTTGGACAATTAACGAACGGGTTGCCGGTGGGGATCCAAATTGTTGGCCCCTATCTCCATGACCGGACCACACTCGATATCGCGAAGCACCTGCTCGACATGGTCGGTGGCTGCCCACGGCCAGCGGGGTTTTAGTGCGACCGAGGTTGGGCCTTGATTCCTCAAGGCCCGATTGTTAGCGCCGCTGCCGCTCCTCCACTTGCTGTTCGACGAAATCGATGACGTGGGCCTCCAGCTTCACGCCGTTGAGCGCATTGATTTCCTGGATGCCAGTCGGGCTCGTGACGTTCACCTCGGTGAGATAGTCACCGATAATATCGAGGCCCACGAAGTAGAGTCCCTCTTGTCGCAGGCGGGGGCCGACTTCACGGCAGATTTCATAATCACGAGGGGTGATGTCCGCCTTGACGCAGGTGCCGCCTACGTGGATATTGCCGCGATGTTCATCCGCGCGTGGCACTCGCAGCGTGCCGCCGAGGGGAGCGCCGTTGAGGACGATCAGTCGTTTATCTCCCAAGCGGACTTCGGGGATGTAGCCCTGCGCGATGATGGGCTCGCGTCCTTCATGGGTCATGGTTTCAATCAGAGAGTTCATATTGCGATCATCGCGATGCCCATAGAAGATGCCGAATCCGCCATGCCCATCGACTGGCTTAATGATCATTTCCCCGCCGAGTTCCTCCATGAAGGCTTTAATGCGTTGCGCATCTTGCGACACCAGGGTGGGGGGCGTGACACTGGGGAAATTGAGCGCGAAGAGTTTCTCATTGGCCGCGCGTAGGCCCGCCGGATTGTTCATCACAAACGCGCCATCCTGTTGAGCGAGGTCAAGGAATTGCGTCGCGTGCAAATACGCGACATCGAACGGGGGGTCCTTGCGCATGAACACCGCGTCAAAACCGCCGAGCGGTTCCGTTGCTTCCCCATGAAAAGTGAAATGACTCCCAAGCTCGCGGCGCAGTTCGAGGCGACGCGCGCGTCCCATGGCGCGCGAGCGGTGCACGAACAGGTCGCGCATTTCGAGGTACCAGACCTCATGGCCGCGCGCCTGTGCTTCCAACATAAAGACGAAGGTTGTGTCTTTATCGATCAAGACATTCTGAATCGGGTCCATGATAAAAGCGAAACGCATGGTTGTTATCCTCGGAATAAAACGCAAAGCGTAAAACGTAAGAAAATAAAGCGTGACTAGACCGTCTCGGCGGACGTTTTACGGATTCACGTTTTACTGATTTACGTTTGAGAGCCCCAACGCAGCGGCATGCTATGGCATTGCTCAGCGCTCCGGCAAGGGGGGAAGACCGGCGGTTCCCCAGAGGAACTGACAGACAGCGATCGCGACCACGCTGGCGGTTTCCGCGCGGAGGACCTGGGTGCCCAGACTCAGGATGAGACAGCCCGCTTGTTGTGCTTGCTCGATTTCTTCGTCCGCGAACCCGCCTTCCGGGCCGACAATGACCGTGAGCGCCGAAAGTGTGGGTTGGCCCTCCGCGAAGTGTTTGAGTGTCGCGCGCCGC
>JABFSC010000269.1 GCA_013140885.1 Deltaproteobacteria bacterium
TCTATGTCCAGGTGGCGCGGCGGGAATCGGCTCGTCCGGAGGCGGTTGCGCGCTGTATAAAGCTGGAATGGCGTGGCGATGACAGTACCGCGCCGCCATCTCATTGGCCAAGATCATGCACTCGCCCACCAGTCCACGCGAGGGCGAGTCGCTCGCCACCAACACGACCGACACGACGCCGTCGTGCACCCGTACTTTGACTTCATCGCTCTCGATGGGGATCGCTCCACGGGCAATGCGTTGCGCTTTGCGCGCCTGCGCCAAGCGCAACAAGTGCGTCAGCGCCGACGCGCACGGGTCTGACTCCGAGTCAGATTGTCCACCGGCAAGAATCGCGTCGGCTTCGGTGTAGGTCAGTCGTCGCCCCACGGTGATGAAGCCTCGGCAGAGACGCTCGGTCTGGAAGTTGCCTTCCGCGTCAAAACTCGCGAAAAAGCTCAGCGTCGGGCGGATCGCACCCGCGACGAGACTGGCCTTCTCCTCGCTCAAGATGGGCGGCAGCATCGGGAAGCGCCCAATGGGCATGTAGACCGAAGTGCCACGCGCGAGCGCGGCTTTGTCGAGCGCATCACCTGGAGTGACGAAAAAACTCGCGTCGGCGATGTGAATCCCCACCGTGATCAGCCCGTTCTCCTCGCTGACACTGAGCGCATCATCAATATCCGTGGTCTCGGCATCGTCGATCGTGAAGGTGAGCAACGACGTGAAATCGGTGTGATCGGTGTGATCCGGTGTAAACGGGGGCACGGCGTGCGCGGCGTGCAGGATCTCATCCGGGAAGTGGGTCGGAATCCCGTAGCGCAGGAGACTGAGTTCCTCATCCTCTTTCCATAAGCCAAGGGCGACGAGGAGATGGAAGGCCACTTCAAAGGGATGGCCTTTCCCACGAAAGCCAATCTCGTCCATCAGATTGATGGCCTGCGTATGCCGGTCGTACATCTCGCCGTAGAGCGCGAACCCTTTGAGGAGATCGAGATAGCGGTCGAATTTGGCTGGTGCGGGCGCGTCACTCGGAGCCGCGAGGCGTTCCTGCGTCCAGGTGAGAAACGCGCCTTGGGCATGCGCGCGTTCGTGCGCGATCTGTTGTTGATGAAGCGTGTCTTCAATACTCTTGGCGTCGCGCGGGGCGAAGAGCCCGGCTTTCTTCTCCTTGAAATAGAGGCTCTGCTCACACAGCGCGGCGAGCACGCCCACCGTCTCCAGTGGATGCGACTGCGTCGTCACCACCAAGCCCGCGAGGTCTTCCCACGACCAGGTCTCCACCTCTTCCCCTTGAACCAGCTCCCACAGCTCTTGCACATTGACTTTTTGCGCATGCGCGTGAATCTGTTGTTGCAGGGCCTGTAGCTGTTTTTTGATCTCCGTGGGTGGTTGGGTTGGCGTGAGGGTCTGTCTGCAATCGAAGAGAATTCGGTCGCTTGGCAAGACCTGTCTTTTCCCGTCCTCATTCGTGAGTTCGACCCGCGTTTCGCCCGCCGTCATCACCATTTTTTGGACGAGCCCTAGCGTGAGATGACCGTGTTCTCGATAGACAATGACCGCGCCGCTCTGCATGACCTCAGACCTTTCGCTTGCTTTCGTGTGTGGATGGCGAGGGGTCGCCGACCTTGCATCTCTCCGCGTGCCCGCCGATAATGCCGCCTACCATGCGACAAGTCAAAGTACTGAAAAGTATGACCGAGGTGCAACGGGCCGAGTGGGATATGCTCGTCGGGGATGGCTCTCCATTTATGGAATGGGACTGGCTCGCGTGCATGGAAGAGGCCCGTTGTATTGCACCCAAGACCGGTTGGCAACCACAGCATCTCGCCGTCTATGACGACGGACGGCTGGTCGCCGGGTGCCCACTCTATCTCAAAAGCCACAGTATGGGTGAGTTTGTGTTCGATCACGGCTGGGCCGATGCGGCCGAACGCGCGGGCATCGAATACTATCCGAAAATGCTGGTGGCGGCTCCGTTCACCCCCGCGACGGGAGTGCGGTTCCTCACCGCGCCGGGCAGTGACCGACCCGCGTTGATTCGGTTGTTGGGGCAGGCGTTGCAGTCCGTGTGTCAGCAGAACGACTTGTCCTCGGTGCATGTGAACTTTTGTCTGCCCGATGAAGCCGAGGTGCTCGAGGATATTGGCTTTCTCAAGCGGGTCGGCCTGCAATATCAGTGGCAGAATCACGGCTATCAAACCTTCGACGATTATCTGGCGCACTTTCGCACCAAGCGCCGCAATCAGATTAAGCGCGAGATGCGCGAGATGAATGACCAAAGCGTGGAGATCGAGGTGCTGAGTGGCGACGCGATTCCCACGGAACTGTGCGCCCGGATGTTCACGTTGTACAAGGCGCACATCGACCGGCTGTATTGGGGGCGACAGTATTTGGAGGCCAAGTTCTTCGATCTCTTGGGCGAACGGTTCAAGCGCAATCTGTGTTTTGTCATCGCCCGGCAGGGCGGAGAAATGATCGCCGGAACATTTAACGTCCAAAAAAGCGGGGTCTTCTACGGACGCTATTGGGGCGCGTTCCGCGAGGTGCGGCACCTCCACTTCAATGTCTGCTATTACGCGGCCATCGACCATTGCATCCAAAATAAGTTCGTTCGGTTCGAGCCAGGCGCGGGCGGCGATTTCAAGCGGCTGCGTGGGTTCGACCCCCAACCGACCATCAGCATGCACTATCTCGCCGAGCCGCGTCTCGCCACGGCGGTCGCGCGCTTTCTCGACAACGAACGCAGACAGGTCAATCGCACCATTGATGTGTTACAAGACGAGAGTGAGTTGAAGCACGATCAGCCCCCGCGTTCGGCGGAAGCTTCGGCGGATTCCGACGAAGAAGAATAAGAGAAGTCAAAAGGCAAAAGTCAAAGCGCAAAAGTCAAAAGTGAAAAACCGTAGAGCGCGCTTCGCGCGCCAACATCTCCGCCGAGCGAAAAGCGCTGAATGATGCGTAAGCAGAAC
>JABFSC010000386.1 GCA_013140885.1 Deltaproteobacteria bacterium
ATAGTGAATGGTTGGCAACGCATTGGGCGGACGTATTGCCCCAGGCACGCGGCAAGTTTCTCGCGGTCGCGGGCCAGGAGCCTTTTATCGCCGAGACCGCAAAAGCAGCGTGGGCCTGGGTTGATGCTGTTCATCCAGAAGATAATGGTGCTACCGTTCGTTACGTCCGTTCAGACACCGGACCTCGTTTCTATGGTAATCGTCAGATCATAATGAAGAATGAAGAATGAAGAATTGAAAACACAGCAGCGCGAAAGCCGCATGAAGAAAACTTTCGCCACTCGGTCATTTTTCACTCTTAATTCTTAATTCTTAATTCTTAATTCTCCCCCCTCCCCAAAGATGCGTATCGTTTCCGGCACCGCTGGTGGCCTCCACCTCAAAGTCCCCAAAGGGTATCGCCTGCGCCCCACGGCGGACCAAGTGCGTGAGGCGATTTTCAATATCCTCGTCAGCCGTTTCGCCGTCGAAGACAGCGACATTCTTGATCTCTTCGCTGGCACCGGCGGGCTGGGCATCGAAGCGCTCAGTCGCGGAGCGCGCTCGGTCGTCTTTATTGATGCGAACCCCGATTCCCACCGCACGATCATTGAGAACCTCAAACTCACACGCTTCCGCCAGCAGGGGCGCGTGATCCGCTCCTATGTCAACAAAGGTCTGCGCGTCGCTGAGGAACAAGGGTGCCGCTTCGATGGCGTGTTTCTCGACCCGCCGTATGACGAGGGCTGGGTCGATAAAACGTTGCGGGCCCTCGCCCTGAGTCCACTGCTGGCACCAGGCGCGTGGGTGGTCGCCGAACACAGTCAACACGAGCAGGGGGCGGAGACATATCCATCGTTGCTCTTGACGGATCAACGGCATTACGGCACAACCGTGGTGTCTTTTTACCAGCACCAAGCTGAGGAGGCCGCGTGAAACGCCGGGCAATTTACCCTGGTTCCTTCGATCCGCCCACGTATGGACACATCGACATCATTCGCCGCAGTCTACAAATGGTGGACGAAGTGGTGGTGGCGGTCGTCTATAACCCCCAGAAAGATAACTTTCTCTTTACTCCCCAAGAACGCATCGACATGTTCAAGGAGGAGCTGACCGAAGTTGGTGATCGCGTCATCTACGATCACTTCTACGGCCTGTTGGTGGACTACGTCGAGCAGAAAGAGGCCACGATCATCATTCGTGGGCTGCGCGCGGTCTCGGATTTCGACTACGAATTCCAGATGGCGCTGATGAACCGGCGCATGAAGCCCGGGATTGAGACGATCTTTCTGATGACTGGTGCGGCCCACTTCTACACCGCCGCTCGGTTGGTCAAGGAAATCTCCAGCTTCGGCGGCAACGTCGATGGTCTCGTCCCCGCCCATGTCGTCAAGCGACTCAAAGAGAAGTTCGCCAAGAACACGTAATTCCCTTCCCTCCGTGCCAATCTTTACTACCGTCGTAGGGGCACGGCACATCGCGTGCCCCGGGCACGATGTGTCACGCATTTCTGAGGAGTGCCATGAAGCTCGCCACACGTTTGCAACTGATTAAACCCTCCCCCACGTTGATGGTCACCGTGCAAGTTGCCGCCCTGCGCCGCCAAGGCATCGAAGTGATCGACTTTGGCGCGGGAGAGCCCGACTTCGATACCCCGGAGCATATTAAGGAAGGCGCGATCACCGCGCTCAAACAGGGCAAGACCAAGTACACTCCGGTCGGCGGCACGGCGGAGCTGAAAGAGGCGATCATCGCCAAGCTGCAACGCGAGAATGGCTTCACTTACAGTATGCAGGAAGTGACCTCCAACTGCGGCGGTAAACATACGCTCTTCAATGCGTTTCATGCGCTGTTCGAGGCCGGGGACGAAGTGTTGATCCCCGCCCCGTACTGGGTCAGCTACTCCGATATGGTGATTCTCACTGGCGCGACCCCGAAGTTGCTGCCCACGTCCGAGCAGACCGGCTTCAAGATCACCGCCGCGCAACTCCAATCGGCGATTGGTCCACACAGCAAAGCCCTGCTGCTGAACAGTCCGTCCAATCCCACGGGCGCGGCCTACACCGAGGCCGAACTCAAGGAACTCGCCGACGTGATCGAGAAAAGCAACCTGTTCGTGATTTCCGACGACGTGTACGAAAAATTTCTCTATGACTCGCCCCGCTGCCCGCATCTCCTCACGCTCAAGCCACACCTGCGCGACCGGGTCCTCATTGCCAACTCGGTCTCGAAGACCTACGCGATGACAGGGTGGCGGCTGGGCTATGCCGCAGGGCCGAAAGAATTGATCTCCGCGATTGAAACCATCCAGAGCCAGAGCACCTCGAATCCCACGTCCATCGCGCAAGCCGCCGCCGTGGTCGCGCTGACCGGCACGCAAGAGCCGGTGGGAGTGATGGCCAAGGAATTCGCCAAACGGCGCAATTATGTGGTGGACCGTCTGCGGGCGATGCCGGGGATTACCTGCACGCTGCCCGAAGGGGCGTTCTACGTGTTCCCGCGCGTGTCGTCCTACTTCGGCGCGAAATGGCAGGATAAGACAATCACGTCAGCGATGGACCTCTCGCTCTATTTGTTGCAAGAGTCGAAAGTCGCCTTGGTCGCGGGTGAGGGGTTCGGCTCAACCGACCACGTGCGCATCTCCTACGCCACCTCAATGAAGAATCTCGAACAGGGGCTCAATCAGATTGAGGCGGGGTTGAAGAAGTTGTTGCCGTTGTAGGGATATTCTCCGAGGGAGAAGGGGTGCGCCCATTTGGCCCTTTTCTCTCTCCCTTCTTCCTTTGTCGAGTTCGATAATGATGTCAACGGTTGGGGCTGGATTGCGCGGGGTGTTCATGCCGGGAAGCTACCACCACGGAAAAAAATTCGCTATCGTACGCGGCCATGACACCCATACGATTCGGACTCATAGGGGCGGGGAAACACGGCAGCCGGTACGCCAAACATATTGTTGAAGACATCCCT
>JABFSC010000320.1 GCA_013140885.1 Deltaproteobacteria bacterium
TTCCTCGAACTGCGCGCGACGTTGAGTCTGGCGCGTTTATGGCAACAGCAGGACAAAGCACGTGAAGCCCACACGATGTTATCCACCATCTACAATTGGTTCACTGAAGGGTTCGACACCAAGGATTTGCAGGAGGCGAAGGCATTGCTTGAAGAATTGAGCCAGTGAAACATTGCTGATGCTACCGGATTTTGTGGTCACTCCCGGAGGCCCCCCATATGAGGAAGCGGTTATGGACTAAGGTTTCTGTAACCGAGGGGGGAGTAGACGGGAGACGCAACTGGGATGGGGAATCGGAGAGCAACAGACGATTCACCATCAACAGCAGGCGGACTCCCGCAGGGAACAGAAGATAGCACCGAGTGAACAGCAAGCCCAGGCGTTGCGCGCGTTGTTACAAGGCCAGCGCGACGCCCAGCGTGGCGAAGAATGGTTAAGGACGTTAGTGCGGTTATCGACGGCACGGATTTGACAAGAAGCCTGAGAGCAGGAGCAAACCACGGCGTTTCGACTTGGCGCATCTTCGCGACCCACCCCTGAAACCGCACGATACGCTCCTGCGTGCCTTTGAGTTCGACGTCATTATGAATCATCGCGGTTGCCTTCCAGCGAAGACGAAATGCTTGCTTATGCGAAAATGGCGGAAGCGTCTTTACGCATCCGCTCGCCAGGAGAGTCCAAGCTCGGCTAACAAGCGGCGGATGTTGACGAGCGCCGGAGAGTTCATCATTGTTCCGCTCCCGTGCTCATAAGACGGGCAAGAGATCGGGAATCGCGATGCGGAACCGAGCGAGCGCAGCTTGGGCTTCGAGCTTCTCGATCGTGCGCTTGTGCAGGAAATCGACGAGGGCGAGTAATTCCTCATGTTCCGTTATCGTGAGAAATTCCTTGCGTTCGCCTAATTCGTGGATCCGTCGGTGCAAAGGCGCATCGAGTTCGTAGTCCGCGAGTTTGTGCAGCGCCACGACGCACGCCTGAAGAGCGGATTGGAATTGCGGATCCGCGGTTGATACTGTTGTCATCTCCGTTGGACCTCTTTCACTCATCAGCAAAAGTCATTGCCGCCAAGTATCGGGCATGGCCAAGAGCAACGCAAGTTGCCGAGCCCGTGTCACGCCCTCGACGAGGGCTCCTCCTTCTTGTTCCTGTCCGTCAATCCTCCTCACCTTGACCCTCTCCCAGCCAGGAGAGGGAATCTAATCGTCCGAGCTACTCTTGTCGAACGTGGACATCATCATTTGTGAGGAAATTGTTCCGCCCGCATAAACCAGATAAGACACGAACCCATAAAGGAGGGCGAACGATGCCAGATTGGAAAGCACCGACACAAGCCGAAGTGGAAGGATACTTTAAGCGGCTCAATAACTGGGGCCGGTGGGGGAACGACGATCAGCGGGGCACGGTCAATCTGATTACCCCGGAAAAACGTGCCGCCGCCGTGGCGCTGGCCCGCAAGGGGCGCGTGGTCTCGCTGTCACGCGATCTCACCGCCGAGCAGCCCACGCTGGATTACCACATGCTCTGTCCCGTCCGGCGCGGCAACTCCAAGGCCGCCGTGGACTATGTGGGCATGGTGTTTCATGGGCTCGGCGTGACGCACATGGACGCGCTCTGTCATGTGGAGTTTCAAGGGCAGCTCTATAATGGTCGCGGCTTCGAGGATAGCGTCCGTTTCGGTGGCGCTCAGTGGGGGGCCCTGGATGCGTGGTTTGATGGGATTGTCACTCGCGGCGTGCTGCTTGATGTCGCGGCGGGACGGCCAGAAGGCTATGTCGATATTGGCAAGCCCGTGACTCCGCTTGAGTTGGATGCCGCCGCGGCGCGCGCGGGAGTGAAGGTTGAGGCGGGTGATGTGGTGGTGATTCGCAGTGGACGTGAGCCATACGAGGCGGCGAAGAGTAGTCTCGCGTCCTCGATCTCGTCACGCAGTTTCGCGGTGAGTTCGCGTCCGGGGCTGCATATCGCCTGTCTGGAATGGTTGCGTGCGCATGATGTCTCCGCCGTGACGTGGGATATGTTGGATGAGTATCCCGTGGGTTATGACGGCATGGATTTTGGCGTCCATCTGGGGATTCCGTTTCTGGGGCTGTGCTTGATTGATAATGCGTTTCCCGAACGGTTGGTGGCGGCCTGTGCGGAGGAGAAACGGTATGAGTTTCTCTTCATGGCTATGCCGCTACGGATTGTGGGGAGTACCGGGTCACCGTGTCAGCCGGTGGCGGTTTTCTAGGGGGATGGTGTCTCACGCGGAGACGCAGAGACGCGGAGGAGGAAAGCAGGGATGTCGCCCGAATGACATGAGGTGAATCCGGGCGACAGGTAATCTGTTAGCGGCTGCGCACGATCCGGCCTGGCCGTGCGCCAGTGTCCTTGCCGTTTTCTTGCACGACTTCTCCGCTCACCAAGGTCTTTTCATACCCAATGGCGGTTTGCATCAGACGCGGCATTCCGGCTGGGAGATCGTAGACCATCTCTGGATGGCTCACTCCCAGTTTGTCGTAGTTGATGAGGTTGACATCCGCTTTCGCTCCTGGCTCCAACGTGCCACGGTCCGTCATGCCGAACAGCCGCGCGCCGTCTTGGGTCAATTTCTTGACCACCACTTCCAACGGCAGATGGCGCGGATCATCTTGCGCTTTGTCGCGTGACCAGTGCGTCAGCGCATAGGTCGGTACGCCCGCGTCCATGATCTGCCGCACGTGGGCACCAGCATCACTGCCACCCATGACGGTGATCGGGCTGCGGATCAATTCATGCAGGGAGTTGCCGGTCCCGTCGGCGTAGCCAGCGGCGGCATACATGAGGAAGGCGCGGCCATTGTGTTCGAGCATGAGGTCGTACACCACCTCGCGTGGGCTGCGCCCTTCGCGCTTGGCGATGGCGGCGATGCTGTTCTTGCTGTCCGGCTCGTAGCTGAGCGGGTAGCCCATCGGATAGGTCCGCTCCCACACCAACTGGCTCTGATACAGTACGGACATACCGGTCGTGTTGGGGTCTTTTTCCGTCACCAGCTTTTGTCGCAACTCAGGGTTCCGTAGCGCGGCGACCTTGTCATCATGCGAGAGCTTCTTGAGCGGCTGGAAGCTCGGCAGATACTCAAACGGGTTGTCTCCTTGGAAGCTGAACAGCACGCACACCGGACGGGTGAAGACCATCGGGACAATGCGGACGCCACCTTCCACGGCGGCGGTGCATTTCGCCATCACTTCACGCCATTGCTCGGGGTAGTTGTTGCTCTGCGCGAGCAGGAAGGTGAGCGGGCAGCCGGTCGAACGGGCAATGCGGATCATCATGTCCACTTCGCCAAGGAGTTCATCGTTTTCCCCAGCGATGCCGCGTGGCACCATTTCTATAATCCCACGTCCCGTGGAACGCACGGCTCTGGCGATGCCAATCAGTTCTTCTTCCGAAGCGAAAGTGCCAGGGACGGGTTCGCCATCATTCGCGGTATGGACCAGGGTCCGTGAGGACGAGAATCCCAGCGCCCCAGCGAGCACGGCTTCTTTGACGAGCGCGGCCATTTGGGCGATGTCTTGTGGGGTCGCGGGTTCGTTCTTGGCTCCACGCTCGCCCATGACGAAAGCGCGCACGGCCCCATGTGTGACCATGCCGCCGACATCAAGAGTGCGGCGCATCTTGTCGAGCACATCGAGATATTCGCCAAAGCTCTGCCACCCCCACGGCAACCCTGCCGCGAGCGCGGGCGCGGGAATATCTTCCACGCCTTCCATCAAACTAATGAGCCAGTTGTGACGATCTGGCGTGGCTGGGGCAAAGCCGACGCCGCAGTTGCCCATCACCACGGTCGAGACCCCGTGCCACAGCGATGGCGTCATCTGTTCGTCCCACGCGACCTGACCGTCATAGTGCGTGTGCACATCCACCCACGCCGGGGTCACGAGGAGGCCATCGGCATTGATAATTCTCTGCGCGCCACCGAGGTTCTTTCCCACAGCGGCGACTTTTCCATTGGCAATCGCCACATCGCCCATGAACGCCGGTTTCCCGGTGCCATCGACAATTTTTCCGCCACGAATCACTACGTCATACATGAACATTTCTCCTTTCTTTCCTTGAGAGGGCCATTGCATTCGCAAGCACTCAGCTCTGGTTCCTGACTCCTAGACTCCTAGACTCCTGACTACTTGCCTAATTGTGCTGAGCTATAAATCGTTTTGCGTCGTACCCATCAACCACACCGGGCTGACCAAACTGCTCCACGGCGGGCGCGACTTCGGCCAGAGACAGCGTGAGATAGAAGAGGCGGGTCGCGTCCTCCGGGAGCGCCTCGACGGGAAACTGGTCTAAATACGGCAACACCTCCGCCATGCGCGCGAGCATGGCATCGTAGAATGCCTTGATGTCACTCATGGTGCTGGCGAGGCGTTTGCGGTTCCGTTCTTGTTCCGTCGCCAGCGACCATGCCATCCATTGTTCCAGATCACGAAACTGGGCGGGTAACAACGAATTAGACACGAGCAGATTCCTCCTTGCTATTGGCGCGAGGCACGAGCCCAACACCAACCGGCCGATTGTTAATCATCTGATCGACGACATGATGGCTGTGTCGGACTAGGATTTCCTCATCGTGGAGGTGGAATTCTTTTTTCGCTCCAGACGAGAGCACCGACTGAGTTTCTTCAAAGGTCCGTCCATCTTCCAAAATAATATCGCGGAAGATCACATTGCCGTATTCCTGACTAAAGCGTTGCGCGGCGCTCTTGGCCTTGGGGAAATACTGCGTGGAGGTCCACAGGGTGCGGTCCACCGCGAGCGGGATGAATTGATGGGTGAAGTAGGACCCTTCCGACACATCGACAAAAAAGGCTGGGAAAATCACGTTGAGGTCCAATGACCAGTCCTTGCTGCGTGTGGGGTTCACGGCTGGCGGCAGGCGGGATTCGGAAAAATCCTTGCGAATGATAATGGCCCCATGCTGGAAGGCCAAGGCCGCGACCGGCGTGGGTTGATAGCCCGCGTTGCCGTAGATGGACATGCAGCCGTGGCGCGGATAGAGCCGCACATCCAAGGGGCTGCCGTAGGGATTCTCCTTGCTGGTGAAGGAGTCTGGAATCGACCGCTTGTGCAAAAAGGCGACATGGTAGACTTCCTGGAACGCATCCTTGACCACTTTCCAGTTGGCCTTGACCTCGGTGCTCCACGAGGTGCTGGTCGCCGATAATTCGCCAAACGGATAGTCCTTCAGCCCAGTGCCCAACTCGCCCAGATATTCTTGGAGAGTTTCCCGCGGGGTCGGGTCCACATTGATGAAGATGAAGCCCGCCCACACATCGACCGCCACCGGCGTGAGGCCGAGGGTCTCTTTCTTGAGATTGAAGAAGCGCGCTTCATCTGGCACGAAGGCGAGCTTGCCTTCTGGAGTGTAGGACCAGCCGTGGAATTTGCAGGTGAACATGTGGCAGGAGCCTTTGCTGTCCCAGGCGATCTTATTGCCGCGATGCGAGCAGATATTGTGAAATGCCTTCACCGCTCCATCCTTGCCGCGTGTCACGATGACCGAGGTGTTGCAGACGGCCAAGTCTTGCACGAAGTAATCCCCCGGATTGGGAATCTGTTCGACCCGGCCGACATTGAGCCACACTTTCTTGAAAATGTGTTCCCGCTCCCGTTGGAACTGTTCGTCGGACGTGTAGACCTGCGCGGGCAGGGGGTCTTTGCCGAGATGTGGATATTGGTCGTGCCATCGGGCACCGTTGCCATTGGTTGTCGAGCCGTTTTTCATTGCGCTCCCTCCTTATTTTGCTCGTCAGGTTCAGTGTCCAACGCTCTACCATCCCAGGCGCAACTTGCCTACCGGGTGGGACGGCGGCGGTGGACAGAGGCTGTTGCTCTTAATCTTCAACGCGCGGCCGTTATTTCTCCGGCTTCAGTTTCGCCCCATGCTGGGCAAAGTACGCGCCCACGCGTCCAGCTTCCGCATCGGTCATACTATCAGTGAGGCGACGAATGCGATCGCCAACGAACACGGCGCGTTCCTCGCCTTCCATGCGACAGTCCGGCGCACCGGCGAGGGCATAGGTTGCCGCCCACCGTATCCATACCCCACCATCCTTTTCGCTCGGACCGTCGAGGACCGAGATGGCGCGTGAGTCGAACCGACGGTCCAACCCGTTGACGGAATTCTTGAACTGCGCGAGCACCGCCGCGCGACCTTCATATTTTCCTCCGAACGGCGCGGGCGCGACAAACTCATAGACCGCGTCCTCGGTGAAAAACGGCTCGATCTTGGACCAGTCATCCGTGGCATACGCTTCTTCAAATGCCGTGGCATACGCGACATAGCGATCAACGATTCCCATACGTGTCCTCCTGTGTGAGTGATATTGCTTGCAACGAGAGCGACAGCGACCGTAGCAGACCGAGTAAACCGGGGCGAGATCATAAGGCGGTACGGGCGAAGAGCGCGATGTAGACCTCGACGCGCACAAATCACCGTGGTACGATGCGCGAAAATTAACGGTACAAATCTGTGGCGCAACTCACCAATCTCTTTCGTGGTTCACCAAAACCTCGCTGCCCATCGTGTCATAAGTGGAATCGCATCTATCTGACCGGCGGGTCGTTTCTGTCGCACTGTGTCCATTGTGGTGCAACCCTCGAACTGCGCCGTCCCACGGTATTGTGGGGCGTGTTGCTGGTGCTTGGGATTGGCGTCCTGGCGCTGGCCGCGGCGATTCCGCTGCTGAATCGATAGAGCACCCTATGCCCATTGGCGTCCAGCTCGCGCAGATCGAGCAGATATTCGTCATTCTTGATCGACTGGAGATTTCGCGCGAAGCCGTGGTCATTCCCTTGCGACCGCACGGCGCGGGGAGTGTCAAGGCGCTCCCGAACGGCAAGTTCGAGATCGTGGTGCCTGCTGACGTGCCATTTGAGCAGTGGTATGCCTCACTCGAAGGCACCCTTCGACAACTCCACACCGCTTAAAAATTTCCAACTCGTCTTCTTGCTCGTGCTCACGCTTGGGCTGATGATCCAGAGCTGGGGAGATCGTGGGGGCTTCTTGTCCCATCCCGCGCGGGTCGGATTCCTCGCCGTGGTGGCGATCAATGTTCTTGTTTTGCTGTTCATCCCGTTTGAGTTCTCCACTCCAGGGGGGAAAGACATTCCGCGGCAGCGGTGGGCGACATATCTCGCGTTGGGAGCTGTGGTGGTGTTGTGTTGGTGGTTGCCCTACGCGGATCGCCGCGAGTTGTGGGTGTGGCCGGAAAGCGACCTCATGCGCTACTGCGGCTTAGGCGGAGTCGCGGTGGGCTTGGCGTTGCGGGTGGCGGGAACGGCGCAACTTGGACCGTATTTCAGTGGTTTCGTCGCGATCCAAGAAAATCAACCTTTGATGACTTCGGGATGTTACCGGTGGGTGCGGCATCCGATCTACAGTGGATCGTTGCTGGCGGTCGCGGGATTTCTGTTGGTGTTTCGCAGTCAGCTGGTTGTCGTGGTGTTCCCGCTCTATCTCATTGGGACGCTGTGGCGCATCGCCGATGAAGAGCGACTGCTCGCGGAAGTGTTTGGCCCCGCCTATGAGGAGTACCGTGCGCGGAGCTGGCGGTTGGTGCCGTTTGTGTATTAAGACAAGCGCTCAGCCGTCAGCTCTCAGCTTTCAGCAAAAACAAGAATATCCGCACCCTGGGCCTCGGGTTTGGAGAAGTGAGTTGAAATCTCAGGCGTTTTCCTGTCTGGCTGACAACTGAAAGCTGAGAGCTGACGGCTTCTTCTTTAATTCCCTTCCAGCGGCAAATCCTCGCGATTGCCCCACTCACCCCAGGACGCATCGTAGTTGCGGACGTTGTCGAAACCGAGAAGTCGGAGGGTAAAGAGTCCGTGCGCCGCACGGATGCCACCCTGTCAATACGTGATGACTTCTCGCTCTGGGACGACACCTGCTTTCTGAAACATCGCGCGCAGTTCAGCGGCGGGCTTGAACTCCTTGGTCTTGCTATCGACATAGTTGAGCCATTCCAGATGAATCGCCCCAGGCACGCGCCCGCCCCGTTTCGTGCCGCGTTTATTCACGCCGGTCCATTCGTCATCGGAACGCACGTCGAGAATCGTGCAGGCGGGTTTGCCAATGGCGTCGCGAACGTAGTCCGCGCGCGCGATCAATGCCTCATGGGGACGAGCGGTGAACGTGGCTTTCGCCGTTCGTGGCGTGTCGTTGGTGATGGCGCGTCCTTCCGCTAGCCATTTATCCCACCCACCATTCAGCACTTTGACTTGTGTGTGACCGTAGTAATTGAGCGCCCACCAGAACCGCGCGGCATAGAGCCCACTGAAGCTGTCGTAGGCGATAACGAGTGTATCAGCGCCGATTCCAAGAGCGCTCATTGTCTCGGCGAACTTTTCTGGTCCCATGATGTGGAGCGCGCCTTCTTCTTCTTTCAGGTAGTGATGGCCCCGAAAGGTGATGGCGCCAGGAATATGGGCGCGACGGTACGCGTCGCGATTATCGCAATCGACAATCCGCAAATTCGTATCGTGCAAATGGGTGGCAAGCCACTCCGTGGTCGTGAGCATTTCAGGTCGGGCGTACCCTTGCTCTGCCATAATGTCCTCCTTACTCTCCGTTCCTCTGTGGGTGGAATCGACTGTTGTGCTGTCAATGATCGCTCAGACTGTAGTGATGCCTGAGACGAATCGCAAGAGACAGCGGGACAGCGGCGGAGGAGTGCCCGCGACGTGGGTCACAAAGGCCTGAGACACGTACGGAGAGAGGCTGGGGAGCGTCTCGCCTTAATGAAGGCGAGTGAGGGGAGCAACGAGCGTGCGTGAAAACTGCTGCTTGGATGCTGCGGAACGAATGATGAGGAGCAGAGAATCCGCGGACCGGGAGGAGGGAACCGCGGTCATCTCTTTTCCCTTACTGCAAGATTTGTTCGACTTTTTCGAGCAGTTCGAGCGGGCTAAACGGTTTCACGAGATACGCATACGCGCCAACCGCGCGGCCTTGTTCCTTATCGGCTTCCTGACCCTTCGAGGTCAGCATGATAATCGGAATACTGGCTGTTGCTGGATCTTGACGGAGCGAACGGGCGACTTCGATGCCACTCATGCCAGGCATCATCCAATCGAGCACGAGCAGGTCTGGATGTTCGACACGGGCGAGTTCTAACGCCGATGTGCCATCGGCGGCTTCAATGATTCGATATTTGGGGTCCTCTAAGGTGATACGCGCAAGCATGCGCAGATTCGGTTCGTCATCAGCGAGAAGCAGGGTTTTCATGTATCCTCCGAAGCAGTAGAGTTCAATCCTTGTTGGTCTGCATAAGACATCGGCCCACCGCGAAGAAGCTTTAACCGG
>JABFSC010000563.1 GCA_013140885.1 Deltaproteobacteria bacterium
TGATGAGCATCACGCCGCTGCCGGCCGGCTCCACGCTCCAGGTGGAGCGCGTCGAGCTTGCGCCCTCCCTTCCAACCGACGATCCTTGGCTCCACCGCATGAGGCTGGCGCTGCAGGCAGCGATTGCGGGCAAGAGCATTATTGGACAGCCGCTCAGCCAAGAGTTGACCACTATGCTTATGCCTTCCTTCCTCAGGGGGTATAGCGGGACTCGGCCATCCCCGGCCGAGGGGACTGGCGGGCTCTCACCCTACAAGCTGCGGCGCACGATCTCCTATATCAAGGATCATCTGGAGCAGGACCTGTCCCTGGTCACGCTTGCCGCTGTGGTGGAAACAAGCGTGGCCCACTTTGGACGCATGTTCAAGCAAGCCACCGGACGGTCACCCCACCAATACGTGCTCAGGTGCCGGATGGAGCGCGCGCGGCAGTTATTGGTCGAGACCGACTTGTCCTTAGCCGAGCTTGCGCTCCAGGTCGGGTGCGCGGACCAAAGTCACTTCACGGCTCTCTTTCGAGCGCACTTTGGCCTGACCCCTAAAGCCTATCGAGCTCACGGGGGAGAGATTGAAGGCGTGGCAGCTCAAAACTGAGAAAGGAGCGGCTTTTCGTCGCACTTTTGCGAAACAACCCGTGAGCATGCCCGGTTTTCCCGCGGAGAAGGGAGGCCTGAACATTGCTCATGGAGATCGTTCGTCTTTAGTCTTCACCGAATTGGATCGTCGCCGAACTACGGCGGAAAGGGAGGCAATATGCTCGAAACCATAGTGATCCTCTTACTTATTCTCTGGCTCCTTGGTCTGGTTTCCTCATACACAATGGGGGGACTTATTCACATCCTTTTGGTCATCGCAATCGTGGTGATACTGCTTCGTGTGATTCAAGGTCGCCGTCCCCTCTAGCGACCCACGTATATGGGCCAGACAGCAAAGCCCTGGACCCTGGTCTGGGTCAATACTGTTCGGCCCTGAGTATGCGCGAGCAGTGCTCATAGCGACTGCCCTCTCCCCCTACTCCTCTCCCACGCGGACAAGCCCCTTTGTCCGATTGTCGCACGATTCCAACATGTCGAGCAGGAATCTCACAGACGACGTGGACTGTTGGCGTTACCCTCCTCAGCAAGAAAAAGCGGCAGCCCTCCGCCACTGGCGCGGCGGCGCGGCTTCCAGGAGGAGTTACAATGATGGATCGTACACACGTTGGCGCTCGTTGTACCACGCGGTCATCGCTCCGCACCCCAGCGGGAGTCTTGCCGCAAGGGAGTCAAGGGACAATCGTCCACGAGATGGAGAATCTCGGTCGGCAACTGCTCCTCGTACGTTGGGACTCAGGCTTCTCAGTCCCGACATTGGCCGATGAAATTGAGATTGAATCACCCCATGATCCGCAGGCGCTCTGAGCGCGCCGTCGCGCGGTGTTCCCATTATGAGCGAATGCGGAAACCTCAAAGGAGGACCGTATGACAACAGGAGTCTTGTGTATCGCGACCACCGCACTCCAGGCCACGACGATTGTGGAGCAGTTGAAGACGGAAGGATTTTCCCATGACGATATCTCGGTCCTAGCCTCGGATAAAACCGGCACGAGCGTCGTGCCGAACGGCGACGTACCCATCCCTGGCTCAGAGCCACTCATTGCCGTGGGGCCACCTAGCATAGCGACGCTCAGTGGAGCGGCGACTGGTGAGGCGCCGGGAGGCCTGACCGGGGCGCTTCTCGACCTGAGCATTCCAGAATATGAGGCCAACCGGTACGAGAGGAAGATCAAGAACGGCAACATGCTGATCTTCGTCCATGCCCGCGATCGGACTGAGCGAGATATCGCCAAGGCTATTTTCGCGCATGCGGGAGCGACGGATATTGCGTGTGCGGAAGAGGCGGCGGTCACGAAGCAGGAGCTGACGTGGAGGACAATGGCCGTAGGACCATTGCCCGCGCCACCGGCAGCATCCGGTATGTCCTTGCCGTTCTCCCTTTTCTCAAGCCAAAGAGCATGGAGGATACCCGGGCGACATACAGAAGAGGGGACAATTGGATGGATTCTCCTCTGGGCCTTGGCAATCCCGATCCCGATCTTAGTGGTCTTGTTTCTGTTGCACGGGTGCACATGAGGATGCTCACCCTCTGCGAAAGTGAGCTGTGGCGGGCGGGAAGTGACTGCCGAAGGCATCCGCCACATAAAGTGAAACGAGCAAAACCCCAGCGCGGCGGCGCGGGAGACAAGGAGCGCACGGGAACGTTATGAAAGTATCTGACTTGCTTGTTGCCTGTTTGGAACAAGAAGGTGTTCGCTATGTTTTCGGCATACCCGGAGAAGAGATCGAAGACGTCTTGTTTTCGCTGGAGCAATCCGCGGTACGGTTTGTCCCCACTCGCCATGAGCAGGGGGCCGCGTTTATGGCGAACGTCTGGGGTCGATTGACGGGGAAAGCCGGGGTCTGCCTCGCCACGCTGGGACCCGGCGCCACGAACCTGATTACCGGCATTGCCGACGCCTACCTTGATAACGCCCCCTTGGTCGCCATCACCGGTCAGGGCGGTCTGACGCGGTTGCATCACGACAGTCATCAATACCTCGACATCGTGAACATGCTCAAACCGATCACCAAGTGGAACACGGCCATTTCGTCGCCGGAAGTGGTGACCGAAGTCATGCGCAAGGCGTTTAAGCTAGCGGAATATGAGAAGCCGGGGCCCACGCATATTGAGCTGTCGGAAAATCTCGCGAAACTCGAGGTGGAACAACAGCCGCAACCGCTCTTGCCCCAGCGCGTGCGACGGCCGAGCCCCGACTACAAAGCAGTCGCCCAGATGATTGCCCTCCTCCGTAAGGCCAAGCGACCGCTGATCATCGCCGGCAACGGCGCCATCCGCAAGCTCGCCAGTACCCATCTCACGCAATTCGTCGCGCGGCATAACATTCCTGTCGCCTGCACGTTTATGGGCAAAGGGGCTATCTCGGACCGCATGGAGCAGTCGCTGCTCACCGTGGGGCTTGGTTTCAAGGATTATGTGATCGAAGCGGTCGAGAACGCGGACCTCGTCATGACCGTCGGCTACGACATCGCCGAGTATGCCCCACGGAACTGGAACCCCACCGGCCAGAAACCGATCATCCATATCGATTTTTCTCCCGCCGAGGTCTATGCGCACTACATGCCGCAAGTCGAAACGGTCGGCGATATCTCTGGCGCGCTGTGGGAACTGAATCAGAAACTCGCGGCGGAAGATTTCGCGTTCGACCCGGACTGGTATGCCCCAATTCGCCGACGCATTCTGGCGGACCTCGCGAGTTATGAACTCTCGGAAGGAAATCCGTTCACTATTCCTGGAACCCTCAACCTCATTCGGGAGACGCTGGCGGATGAGGGATTGTTAATCAGCGACGTCGGCAGTCACAAAATGTGGATTGCCCGCAACTTCCCGACCTACTGCCCGAACGGTTGTATTATGAGTAACGGGCTCGCGAGCATGGGGATTGCGCTGCCCGGCGCGCTCGCCGCGTCGCTTGTCGACCCGAACCGACAGATCGTCGCCGCCATGGGTGATGGCGGTTTTCTGATGAATTCACAGGAACTTGAAACCGCGAAACGCCTGGGCGCGCGCTTCACCGCCGTCATTTTCAACGACAACGATTATGGGCTGATCAGTTGGAAACAGCGGCTGTCGAGAGGACGGTCCGTGCACACCACGCTCGGGAACCCCGATTTCAAGGCGTACGCGGAGAGTTTTGGTATTCGCGGATACCGACCGCGGAGCGTGGCGGAATTACGGCAGCACCTCGGACACGCCCTCGGATCGCGCGAGTTGTGTGTCATCGAAGTCCCGGTTGATGCAAGCGTCAATAGCGCGCTTGTGGACAAATTGGCTCAACACTGGAGGAGGGCATTATGACAATGACCGTCGTGAATCCCGCGACAGGAAAAAAGATCAACACGTACGAAGAGCTGACACCGACGGAGGCCGGCGACGCGATCGCGCAGGCCCATCATGCTTTTCTGGACTGGAAACGCACGACCTTCACCGAACGGGCACGCCTTATGAAGCGCGCGGCTCACATCCTGCGCGAGCGGGCACCCGAATATGCCGTGCTGATGGCACAAGAGATGGGCAAGCCGGTCAAGGATGGCCGGGCCGAGGCGGAAAAGTGTGCCTGGGCATGCGACTATTACGCCGAGAACGCTGCAGCCTTTTTGCGATCAGAAGTCATTCCAACGGACGCGAGCAAAAGCTACGTCACGTTCCAGCCGCTTGGGGTCGTGCTGGCCGTGATGCCGTGGAACTTTCCCTTTTGGCAGGTGTTCCGGTTTGCCGCGCCCGCGCTCATGGCTGGGAACGCGGGGGTTCTGAAGCATGCCTCGAATGTCCCCGCTTGTGCGTTAGCCATTGCGGACGTGTTTCGCGCGGCGGGCTTCCCTGAGAACATTTTTCGCACGCTGCTGATTGGCAGCCAACAGGTGGACGCCATTATTGAGAACCCCTTGGTGAGGGCGGTGACGCTCACTGGCAGCACGCCGGCAGGCAGGGCCGTCGCGAAAAAAGCGGGGGCCATGCTGAAAAAGACGGTCCTCGAGCTCGGGGGGAGCGATGCGTATATTGTGTTGGCGGATGCCGATCTCGAAGCGGCGCTCACAATGTGTGTGAACAGTCGGCTCGTCAACGCCGGGCAGAGCTGCATTGCCGCCAAGCGATTCATCGTGCCTGAGGCGATTCGTCAGCCGTTCGAGGAAGGATTCGTCGCGCGCATGAACGCGATCACCGTGGGGGACCCCCTGGACGAGCACACGCAAATGGGGCCGCTTGCTCGCCATGATCTCCGCGATGAACTCCACCAGCAAGTACAAGAGAGTATCCACAAAGGAGCCCGGTGCCTCCTCGGTGGGGTCATTCCTGAGAACCCGGGCGCGTTCTACCCGCCGACGGTCCTCACCAACGTGAAGAAAGGCATGCCCGCATACGAGGACGAATTATTTGGCCCGGTGGCCGCGATCATCACGGTGAAAGATGAACATGAAGCCATCACCGTGGCCAATGCCTCGATCTTCGGTCTCGGCGCGGCGGTCTTCACCCAAGATGTCGCCAAGGGCGAGCGCATCGCGGCGACGGAGATCGAAGCCGGGTGCTGTTTTGTCAATACCTTCGTGAAATCCGATCCGCGCTTACCCTTTGGCGGTATCAAGGAAAGTGGCTACGGTCGCGAGCTGTCACAGTACGGCATCAAAGAGTTCGTGAATATCAAGACGGTCTTTGTGAAATGAATCTTCTCGCCCGGACTTGATCGGTGCGAGACAATTGCACCGGCTGGCGTTGTTTCGCATTCACTACAATCAGTGGGAAATTTTGCACGGCGGTGAGGATGCTTATGCAAACGCCCAGCAACGTCACCATTCTTGAGCAGGTACTGGCCTAGGCGAGGGCGAACAACCCGGCCTGGCACCCGCTCTTCCTCAATCGTCCCGAGGACCTGCTCCAGATGGGGCACGAGAATATCGTGCTGTTCGAGCGGGGCTTTGCGCAAGCCTTTTGGGGAGAAGCGCCCCATGGTCTCGCTCCCACTGGCAGTGGTGGTGCCTGGGGCCAAGATCGTACGATCCCGGCGTGGCGGTATCACCTCCAAGAACTTGCTACCGCCCCGGACCTCTTCGCGTATCTGGCCCAGTTCTTGTGAGCCTTGGCCGCGCTCGATCAGGGCGTGCCCCATTTCACACCAACGCTCCTCGCCCAATTGTCGCAGGATTCCAACACGCGGAGCCGGAATCTCACAGACGGCACGCACCACCGACATTACCTTGTTGAAGACAGGGAAAGAGGGCTCGCTCATCGCAGAGCCCCCCCCATTTTTCCCCTGGTGTCTTCACAACCGCACGCGCGGACAGCGTGTGCAAGGAAAAAGGAGTTCGCTATGCGAACGTTCATCCAAAGAATTGTCTTTCTCGTTTTGCCACTCACACTCACCTTCGTGATGGTGAGTGCCTGCGGCAGCCACCGCCATCGGACCCCTTACGATCGCGACGCGCGGCACGATGGGACGTACGACCGTGAGTCTTCTGAAGACCGCCACGACAGAAGAGACCGGGATAAACATGGGGACCACGATCATAGAGGAGACCGGGATGGTGGGAACGATTGGAGGCCGTGGCTGCGCTGGTAGCAGCACCGTTACGGAGCTGATGGCACTCTGCTGAAGTCTCGCGGCGCGCCCGCCGGCAGTGCCAACACCGTGGGCCGTTTGAGCACGCGCCCGAGGGTGGTGGTGGTGAATTCACGATTCGTGACTGGCTGCGGCGCGGTGACATTCATGGGGCCGCGCACGCTTTCCGTGATCAGCGCATGGTGGATGGCGCCCAGCACGTTGTCGAGCGTGACCCAACTCATGTACTGTTCCCCCGAGCCGATCACACCCCCCAACCCAAGCCGGAAGGGGATCAGCATCTGTCCGAGCGCGCCACCGCTTGGACTCAGCACCATGCCGGTGCGCGCCTGGACCACTCGCATCCGCGCTTGCGCCGCCACGGTCGCCTCCTCCCATGCCTGGCACACCTCTCTCCGTTGCCGACTATTCTGACCTTACGGCCGTAAGGTCGGATGGACAATCACGAGAGCAACGGAAGCCCCACGCAGTGTCACGACCAGACAGGAAGGCGGCTTGGTCGTGAACTCTGGTACGGGAGTGTAGCCGACCGCCGGACTCGACCACGCCATGGCGAAAGGTAGCCACTTGATAGCCGAGAGTGCCGGTCGAGGCTGAGTCACACATGACGCGGGTATCGTGTGACGCAATTGGGCAATTCGCTCTCACGACGAGAATCTGGATAATCTCAGAGGGTGGTGGTAAACCTTGTCGCACGAGGTGCAGAGGCATGGCAAAACTGACGGAGCGCATTACGGTCAACCCCGAACAATGTGGAGGACGCCCCTGCATCCGTGGGATGCGGATTCGTGTCGTCGATGTCCTGGACTTGCTCGCAAATGGTCTCACCCCACAGCAAGTGATCGACGAGCTTCCCGACCTTGAACCGCAGGATATTGCCGCCTGTCTCCGTTTCGCGAGCCAACGACTCGACCATCCCGTGATTGCGGCATGATCCTCTGGATTGACGCGCAACTCTCCCCTGCGCTGGCCCGGTGGATTCAGGACACGTTTCACATTGAAGCCCAGGCTGTCCGTGACTTGGGACTGCGCCACGCCCCCGATCCCGTCATCTTCAAGGCGGCACGCAAGGCCGGCGTTGTAGTCATGAGTAAGGATGAAGACTTTCGGTTACTCGTGGAGCGGCTGGGACCACCACCGCAAGTTCTGTGGATCACGTGCGGAAACACCTCGAATACGCGGTTGCGTGCAATTTTGACCAAGCATTTGCCAACCGCACTCGCCCTGTTACAGCGTGGAGAGCCGCTAGTGGAGATTAGTGACGCGTACATGCCCCCACAAGGAAAGAAGCGCCCCGCACTACGTGCGACCCGACCCCGACCTCGCGGGAATTCGGAAAAACGTGGAAGGTCACAGTCTGGACGCAGCGGATGATCGCGAGCGATAGCCTTGCCACAATGGTGAGGGAGAACGCTGGTCTTTCTGGAGGCGAGTAACTTGGAGCCTGTGCGACGGACCTGCGCAGGTCCGTCGCAATCAGCTGGTGTGGGATGACTGGGCGCGGGACGGGCCCGCCTAGGGCTTCTGGGGAGTGCCCGAGTCGTCAGTGGACTCTCAATCCTCGCAGTGGCTTCACAGGGTCTGTTGCCATGGTTCTCAAAGAAACTGGTCGCTCTTCCTGGCGTACGCAGGGCTTCCCATGAATGGGCAAAGGCGTCCATCGTCTGCCCCTCCTCACTTCTTCACTAGAAACAATCTTCCCATCCCTCCCGCCTTTCAGGGGTAGGGTTTTTAAGCTGCCAACGGCATCTCGGGGACTCCTTTGTGTGTGAGAGATGGCTGCGGCCAGGGCTCAGGTTTGAAGCGCCCCTGCGGGAGACGCCGCTGATTAATCAAGGCCCTGAGAATGACGATCCACCCCCGGCGAAAGATGCTCACCAAACGCAGGCGCGTGGCCCGACGGGAACGCGAAGCCGGGCTGTCGTCGTCCGCCAGCGGCAACAGCGTACTCTCGGGAATTGTGTCCTCTGCCAGCCCACCCACGCTGAGTAACCACAACGTGGCCACGGCCACCGCCAACCAGAGCCGGGCCGCCCGCTGCGGGTCGGTCATCCGCGTGCGCTGCCATTGCCAGCCGCCCCGTTTGGTGATCTTGAAGCCTTGCTCAATCCACGCCCGCAACCCGTACCAGCAGGCCTCGCCGGCACTGGGGGCCAGATCGGTGAGGAGCAACCACGGATCCTTATAGCCGTCGTCCCACCGGGCGAGCAGCGTGCAATTGAGGCGGCGGCGCGGCCCTTGAAACGCCGTGCCCGTGCCCACCCACTGCGTGCCGGGCTGCGGCACCAACTCCCGCAACGGACGCGAGCGGGCGCTCTTAGCTGGCCGAAACGTGCCCCCGGTATTGATCCGCAGCAGCGGATGCCCCCCTAAGCGCACGATGCGTTGAAACAGCCACCGCGCATACAACCCGCGATCGGCCAAGACGAGGACAAAGAAGCGGGACGGCACGACCGCGCGCACCTGGCGCAGCATCCGCAGCCACTCGCCCCGCCACGCATGTTTCTCCGTCGCCGGTAACACCGTCCACGCCACCGGAATCGCACAGCCCCGATAGACAACACTCACCACCAACACCACAAACCGTTGCCCCAACGTCGTCGCATCAATGGCGAGGGCGACTTGATTCCCTTCCCACCAGCTCAACACCCATCCCAACAACGGCGCAAAGCAGCTCTCCACCGCCAGCTCTTGGCGGGGCTGCCCCCGCTTCGCTTTTGCTTCATAACACCACTCCCGCAATTGTTGACGCACCGTGTTGGCCTTGCGCTCTAGTCCCTCAGCCAAGAACAGACTCACCGCTGTCAGCGCACACGAGCGCGCCAAGACCAGCCCCACACTCCATAACGCCAACACGGTCGCTTGCGGTTTGCTTAAGTGTGGCAGGGGCTTGGTGACCACCTCCGTCCATTGATACACTGCGTTCTGGCAAGACATCGCTTCCCTCCGGCTCGCTGAAATATGTTGCTATATCCCAGTATGCCGGGGCCGCGCCGTCTTGCCATCCCTCTCGTCTTGTTTCTCGTTTAGAAAACCCTACCCTTGAAAGGCCAGATCCTCCCGATGTCCCGCCATTTCCAGATACTCCGCCACCAGTCGCTGAGTCTCCGGATGCACCGGCACGTACCGCACCTTACTCCCCTTCCCTTCCAC
>JABFSC010000453.1 GCA_013140885.1 Deltaproteobacteria bacterium
CTGCGGGAGGATATACGATGTCTCACGAACTGGAGTTGCGCCAACAAGCGATTCGGCTCAAAGACGCCGGCTGGTCGATCAGTGGGATCTGTGCTCACGTCGAGCGCAGTCGGCAGTGGTTTTACAAATGGTGGCAACGGTATCTGGCCGAAGGCAGTGGGGGACTGCGCGACCGCTCGCCTACGCCTCATCCCCCCCAGGCAGCATTGGCACCCGACATTCGTCAAGCGATTGTGAAGATTCGCGACCGCTTGATGCGGCGGCATGGACCGCGCGAACGCTATCGCTTGGCAGGCGCACCGACCATTCGCCACGAATTGGCGTGTCTGGGCTACACCCCGGTCCCATCGTTGCGAACAATCGAGCGCGTTTTGCAAGCGGCGGGGCGTACCACTCCAGCCTTTCCTCTCCAGCCGTGCGCCGCCTCGGTCGATTACCCCGGCCCGCAGGCGACGCGCAGCAACGCCGTCCATCAACTGGACTTGATCGGGCCACGGTACTTGCAGGGCTCGCACCGGCAATGGTTTTTCTTGGTGTACCGCGACAGTTACGACCATGCGGTTTATGTCGAGTTTCAGCCCAAACCCAAGCTGGAGACGGTGTTGGCATTCGTCGTGCGTGCCTGGCAACGGCTCGGGCTGCCCACCGTCCTGCAAGTCGACAACAGCGAGTTGTTCGGACGGACCAGCCATCCCGGGGCGCTCAGTCGGTTTGTCCGCTTGGCGGTGGTGGTCGGCGTGGAATTGACCTTCATCCCCGAACACGAACCGTGGCGCAACGGTGCTATCGAACATTTCAACGGATGGTTGCAAGAGCGCCTGTTTGCCATCCCCTTGCACTCGCCTACCCATGTCCGACACGAATTGGCCGCGATGATGACCACGTGTTGCCACGAACATCTCCATCCTCACCTTCAGTTCCAAACCACGGCCCAAGTCCGGCGCGGTCTGCACGCTCGCAAATTGCCCGCGACCTTCCAGGCCCATCGACACCCGTTGCCGGTGGCCATTGGCGGTGTGGTTTTTCTGCGACGGGTCCGGGGCTCGGTCTGTATTTCCGTCCTGGGCGTGCAATTCCGCGTGGGCAAACGTTGGGCTCATCAGTACGTTGTCGCCCGCCTCTACACGCGGACCATGCTCCTCAAGGTGTATGCTCATGGACGGCTGCTCAAACATTTCGCTTTCCCCTTCGTCGGCAAGCCTCAACTGTAAACACTCTGGTGGCGGCTATCTTGCCGCCTCTGTTGTCAACACTGTCCTGGCGGTTAGCAGTTAGGTGCTAGGGGTTAGGCGAAAAAGTCACGGGCATTAACGAGATAGAACGCGAATCCCCATATATCTAGCCCCTAGCCCCCAACCCCCAGCACCCATTGTTCCCACTCCCTTACCATTAGCCCTGGTACCGCCGCAATTCCTCTGATAACTGACAACTGATAATTGGCAACTGAATAGGTGAGAGATGCACTGCCCAAGTTGTTCCACCGATAATCCGCGAGGCGCGAAGTTCTGCAACGAATGCGCGGCACCGTTACCGTTGCACTGTCCGTCGTGTGGGACCGAGAATCCTGCCGGTGCGAAGTTTTGTAATGAGTGCGCGACGCTGCTCTCTGATAAGTCAAAAGTCAAAAGTCAAAACGCAAAAGGCAAAAATCAACTTCAGCTCCCAGCGAGCTATACACCTGCACATCTAGCGGAGCGCATCCAGGCTGAGCGGGAAGCGATGGAAGCCCGAGGTGTCACCGATGGTGAACGCAAAAGCATTACTGCCCTGTTTGTTGATATCAAAGGCTCAACCGATCTGATTGCCGATCTTGATCCTGAAGAAGCCCGTGCGATTCTTGATCCGACTCTGCAACTGATGATGGATGCGGTGCATCGCTATGAAGGCTATGTGGCCCAGGCGTTGGGAGATGGCATCTTTGCTTTGTTTGGCGCGCCGATTGCCCATGAGGATCATCCCCAGCGAGCACTCTATGCTGCATTGTTGATGCAAGAGGAGAGTCGTAAACGGGCCGAGCAGTGGCGGAGAGAGAAGGGGATCAATGTGCAACTGCGCGTCGGTGTGAATACCGGCGAAGTGGTACTGCGCTCGATCAGAAAAGACGACCTGCATACGGACTATGTCCCCGTTGGACAGTCAACGAATCTGGCGTCGCGGATGGAAAGTCTGGCGACGCCAGGGTCAATCCTCGTTAGTGAGCAGACGCACAAGCTCACCGAAGGCTATTTTGAGTTCAAGGCACTGGGGCAAGCCCAGGTCAAAGGGTTTGCCGAGCCGCTGAACATCTATGAAGTGGTAGGCGTGGGGCCACTGCGGACCAGGCTGCAGCTTTCAGTCCGGCGTGGGCTGGCCCGCTTTGTCGGGCGGCAGCAGGAGATGGTGCAATTGCAGAACGCGTTAGAGTCCTCTAAGGCAGGGCACGGACAGATTGTGGGGGTGATGGGCGAACCAGGAGTTGGGAAGTCGCGGCTGTTCTATGAATTGGTAGGGGCGTACAATCATACGTCCCTACAGACACACGGCTGTATGGTTCTGGAAACTTTCTCGGTCTCACACGGCAAGGTGTATCCGTATCTCCCGTTGATTGATTTGCTCAAAAACTATTTTCAACTCACCAACCAAGACGATGAACGCCGACGGCGGGAGAAGATTACCGGCAAGGTGCTGACGCTGGATCGCAGTTTAGAGGACACGCTGCCGTATCTGTTCTTTTTACTCGGTATTGCCGAAGCCACCTCCCCACTGCAACAGATGGACCCCCAGATTCGGCGTAAGCGAATTCTGGAGGCGATCAAGCGGCTCTTGCTCAGAGAGAGTCTTAACCAACCGCTGATCATCATCTTTGAGGATTTGCACTGGTTGGATGCGGAGACCCAAGCCTTTCTGCAACTACTGAGCCAGAGTGTCGTGACGGCCAGAATCCTCTTGTTAGTGA
>JABFSC010000509.1 GCA_013140885.1 Deltaproteobacteria bacterium
TGGCCGCGTTGCCAATATCAATCTGCCCACACGCGATGTTATATTTGCGCCCATCCAACGCGGTCGCTTTGGTCAGACCGGTGAGCGCATGTTTAGTGGCCGTGTAGGGCGACGAGTTCGGGCGCGGGGTATGAGCGGAAATCGAGCCGTTGTTGATGATGCGTCCACCTTGTGGATTTTGCGCTTTCATCAGCTTGAAGGCTTCCTGCGTGCACAGGAACACCCCGGTCAAGTTAATATCGACCACCGTTTGCCATTGCTCGAAACTCAAGTCTTCGAGCGGGATGCCAGGCGCGCCCACGCCGGCATTGTTGAACAATATATCAAGACGCCCAAAGGTTTCTTGGGTGCGCGTGAAGAGCGTGCGTACCGCGGCGGGGTCGCGAACATCGGTTGGCACGATCAGCGTGCGGTTTCCGGGCGCACCCGCTGACGACACAACTTGTTCGAGTGGCGCGGGGCGACGCCCGGCCAGTGTCACGGCATAGCCATCCTTGAGCAAGGCGAGCGCGGTGGCTTTGCCGACTCCCGTGCCCGCACCGGTAATGATGGCGACTTTGGTGGCGGTACTCATGGTGGTAGCTCCTTTTTTCATGCTGCGGTACTCTTGCGAGATCGCCATTCAAGTGACATATCGAAACGCGAAAGTCTAGCGCGAATTGAAGTGGATACTCGAAGAAGGAGCTTGGGATGACTACGAATCGGTTTGGCGTTTTTGACCATATTGAGCGACGAGGAGACGCGGTGGACGATCTCTTCGCGGGGCGCTTTGAGTTAATCAAGGAATACGATACGGCGGGATTCTTTGGCTACCACGTGGCCGAGCATCACGCGACACCACTCGGCATGGCCCCTTCACCAGGGTTGTTCCTCGCCGCCGCCGCGCAATGCACGCGACAGATTCATCTTGGTCCCCTCGTCTATCTGCTGCCACTGTATAATCCGCTGCGGCTCCTCAGCGAAATTTGCATGTTGGATCACATCAGCGAAGGCCGCCTTGAAGTGGGAGTTGGTCGCGGGGTGTCACCATTTGAGCTGGCGTACTACGGCATCTCCTTCATGGATGCGCCGGAGATTTTCGAGGAATCGCTTGATGTGATCGTGGCGGGATTGCGCGACGAACGCCTTGCGCATCGGGGCGCGCATTATCGGTTCGACAACGTACCCATGGAAGTACGCCCACGACAACAACCGAATCCCCCGTTTTGGTACGGTGTCACGTCACCTGCGAGTCTGATGTTCGCCGCGCGTCGGGGCATGAATATGGTGGGTGGCGGCCCGATTCCCGTGCTCAAGGATTTGACGGCGGCGTTTCGCGCGGAGGTCGCCCAACACAAAGGTAAAGCGGAAGACCTCAATCCGCATATCACTGAACCAACGGTCGGCGCGATTCGCCATTGTTATGTCGCGGGTGACGACCGCGAAATCGAGCAGATCGCGAGTCCGGCGTATGCCACGTTCTACCACAACATCACCAAGCTCTGGCGCGACTTTCGCACGGTGCCGGATTACGGGTTCACGCCAGACCTAGCGGTTGCTCGCCAGTACGATGTGGCGATTGTCGGATCAGCCGAACAGGTCCGGGATGAAGTCGGACGCTTCTTCGAGCAGAGCGGCTGTAACTATCTCGTGCTCTCGTTCGCCTGGGGTGGACTCAGTCAAGCTGATTCGCGGCGGTCGCTGGATCGCTTCGTGACGAAGGTGATGCCGCAGTTTGTGTAGGGCATGCGGAATGCGGGGGATGATTGACGCGCTTCCCAATGGCGACTAGCCTTTCCCTACTTCAACAACATAAGAAGGAGGAATTCTTTATGCGAAGTTTTCGAGGAACGGTGCTTCTCGCCCTGGGATTGTTTGCAACCCTTGGATCAATGCAAGTAGTGTTGGAAACCGAGAGCGAGGCCCGCGCTGGCGGTGGACGCTCTGGCGGGTTCCGCGGGTCGCGCGGCGATCAAGCCCCAAGCCAATTCGGTCAATCCTCCCAACAGCGGAGAGATGCCATGCCACCATCACAATCCAGCCCAATGGGTGGAATGCAGTCGGGCGGATTCATGCGCGGTCTCGGCACCGCCGTGCTTGGGGGCTTTCTTGGGTCGATGTTGTTCTCCGGTCTCGCCAATGCCGCCGGTGGCGCTGGTGGGCTTGGCAGCAGCGGGTTCGGCTTGTTCGAGATTCTGCTGTTCGCTGGTCTTGGCTACTTCCTTTATCGGAAGTTCATGGCGCCCAAACCCGCGCTCGCCGGGAACTCTGGGTCAATGCCGTATCGGGAGTCGCAGTATCAGTCGCCAACTCCCCTGAACTATGACAGGCGCTCTTCGGTTCAAGAGCCGGAGTCGTTCGGTGGGATGGACTATCGCTCGCTGACGGCGATGGACCCGAATTTCTCGCCCGATACGTTTCTCAAAACCGCGCAAGACCTGTTCTTCAAGATACAAGGCGCGTGGAACAAGCAGGAGGTGACCACCTTACGGTCACTCTGCGGTGACCAGCTCATGCGAATTTGGGAAGAAGAAATCTCCCAACTCAAGCAACGTGGCCAACGTAATCGCATGGAGAACATCGCGTTGCGCGACAGTGAGATCAGCGAAGTGTGGACCGAGAGTGGCGAGGACTACATCACCGTGCGGTTTCACGCCAATCTGCTGGACTACACGGTTGATGAGAAGAGCGGCGCCGTGGTGAGCGGCAGCGATTCCGACACCGTGCGGTTCGAGGAACACTGGACGTTCAGTCGCCCGGTGGGACCGAATGCGTGGCGGCTCTCCGCTGTGCAACAGGCATAAGCCAAAGTCTCAAGTCCAAAGTCCAAGGTCTAAACGGTGCGCATCGCGCACCTGAACATCCAATTCCCTCACCCCTACTGCGGTTTGCACTTGCCTGAAGAGATGGTCTTCAGGTCCCCTCTCCCGGCTGGGAGAGGGGTAGGGTGAGGGG
>JABFSC010000376.1 GCA_013140885.1 Deltaproteobacteria bacterium
CGCAAGAAAGAACTCGGGAGCGTGCTGGCGGCGGGAGAACCGCTGTTGACCATCGTGGACCCGACCACGCGCTGGGGGAAAATGTATGTGGACGAAGCACGCGCGGGCGGCATCACCGTGGGGAAGCCCGCACGGGTCAGGCTGCGCTCATTGCCAGGGACCATCCGCGAGGCCGAGGTCGTGCGAGTCGATGTCGAAAGTGACCGCGTCAATGAGGAACGGGTGGTCTATGTCAAATGCTTGAGCTGTCCCGCGACGTTCTACCTGGGCGAACAAGCGGAAGTCTGGGTGCATGTGGATACGTTGGCATGGGCCACGTTAGTACCGGAAAAGAATGTCGAACAATATGACGGTGCTCGCGGTGTGGTGTGGACGGTGCGGGACAGTCGCCTGGTTAAACAGGAAGTGACCTTTCATCCCAAAACACTCCAGGGGTTCCTCCCCATCGCTTCTGGATTGCCAGAGGGCACTCAGGTGGTGGTCTCGGCGATTGTCGGCTTGCGCGAAGGGGGACGCGTCCGCGCGGTGGAAGCAAAGGAACAGCTATGAATCTGGCGATCCGCGACATGCGCCGCAATCTCGGTCAGTTCGTGCTTACCTGTTTTGGTCTGAGCTTGCTCCTGGGCGTTGTCATCTCGATGATCGGTATCTATCGGGGCATGGTGGACGATGCGATCAACCTGATTGAGCAACCGCAAGTTGATCTCTGGATTGTGGAGGGAGGAACGCGGGGGCCATTTGCCGAGGCGTCGCACCTCCCCGGGGACATCCGTGAATCCGTGGCTCGTATCAATGGTGTCGCGGCCGCGGGCGCACTGACCTATCAATCAGTGGAAACCCTCTACAAAGAGCGCAAGGTGCGGATTTATGTTGTGGGCTCCGAGCCCGGTAGGATTGGCGGTCCCGGTCCCATTATCGATGGGCGAGACATCACGCAGACCCATTTTGAGATGGTCGCCGACGTGAAAACGGGCTTTGCGTTAGGTGAACGGGTGACCTTGGGGCGAGATACGTACACTGTGGTGGGGTTGATCCGCGATCAAGTATCGGCCAGCGGCGATCCGGTCGTGTATATTCCGCTGAAAGACTCACAAACGTTGCAATTTGATCTGATGCCCTCGGCCGCGCGCCGCGAGTCCTATCGGGGGACAGGGCCAATGGACACGCCCGACACGGTGAACGCCGTCGTCGCCCGCTTAGACCGCACGCAGCACCCCGAGCAGGCTGCGGCAACGATCATGCGCTGGAAACACCTGGCGGTGATGACCAGTGAACAGCAGCAAGAGATTATGATCGGCTCCGTGGTCGAACAATCGCGCAAGCAGATCGGCATGTTCACGATTCTGCTCCTCATCGTGTCGGCGGTGATTATTGCGCTCATCATACATACGCTGACGATGAATAAACGGCGGGAGATCGCCACGCTGAAGCTCATTGGCGCACCGGACCGTGTGATTGTCGGGTTGATCCTGGAACAGTCATTGGCGATGGGCATCCTCAGCTACGGGCTAGGCGCGGTGCTGATTACGCTGACCGCGCAGTATTTCCCGCGCCGCGTCATTCTATTTGGCGGTGACGTGGCACTGCTGAGCCTCGTGATCCTCGTTGTCTGTATTGTGGCAAGTGGAACCGGGGTGCGCATGGCGCTCAAGATCGATGCGGGGTCGGCATTGGGAGGCTAGGCAAGGTGGAACCCCCGCGTGCATTAGTGGAAATTGAAGGCTTGTCCAAGCAGTTCGGCGCAGGAGAGTCACGGGTGGTGGCCCTCGATGAGGTGAGCCTGCGCGTCTTTGCCGGGGAAACCGTGGGGCTGTTGGGACCCAGCGGGTCGGGCAAAAGCACGCTGTTGAACATCATTGGGTGTATTCTCGAGCCGACCAGCGGCAAACTCTGGCTGGAGGGGGATCTGGTCTATGAGGGACGGTGGCTCCGGCAAGACCTGCGTCGTCTTCGACTAGAGAAGATTGGTTTTATCTTCCAGTTTCATAATCTGCTGTCGTTTCTGGACGCGACCGAAAATATCAGTTTGGTGCCACAGCTTTTCGGTGTCAGTGAAGCAAAAGCCACGGCACGGGCCTTGGAGCTGTTGTCGTCCTTGATGTCGTGCACCGCAAGGATGCCATGCCCTCCCAACTCTCTGGCGGAGAAGCGCAACGGGTGGCGATTGCGCGTGCGCTGGCGAATCACCCCCGGATCATCTTGGCGGACGAACCCACGGCGGCCTTGGACTCCGAACGCGCGGGCAAAGTCATGGACCTGCTGCGCAAGATCGCTCAGGAGCAACAGGCGGCGATTCTCGTGGTGACCCACGACGAAAAAGTGTTTAACCGGTTCGATCGTATTTTCCATTTGCGGGATGGCAAAATGCAAGAACTCGCGGAGCGGCGAGCCGAGAAGAAAAGGGGGCTGCCACAAGCTTCGGACGCGGGGTGA
Organism: Deltaproteobacteria bacterium; assembly: GCA_013140885.1. Classification (GTDB taxonomy): domain Bacteria; phylum Desulfobacterota; class Binatia; order Bin18; family Bin18; genus JABFSC01. The sequence continues at coordinate 2,434 of JABFSC010000376.1, forward strand.
GATCTTCACTCTCCCACCAGGAAAATTTCACCCGGCGTTTCGCGTTTTCGAGAAAATTGAAGCCGCGCCTCTCGCGATCACCGTCGATTATCATGGAACGCGCGATTGGTACGTCGCTTGCGGAGTCTCCCTGCGCAGTGGCAAGCCAAAGAGAGTTACCGTGTCAGAACTGATCGCCTGTATCCCGAACTTTTCCGAAGCACGCCGCCCGGAAGTGGTTCACGCCATTGTCACGGCGATGAGCACGGTCCCCGGCGTGCGCGTGCTGGATGTCAATTCCGATCACGACCATAACCGCACGGTCGTGACCTGTGTGGGCGATGCCACCGCAGTGGAAGCCGGCGCGTTCGCTGGCATCGCCAAGGCCGCGGAGCTGATTGATATGGATCAGCATAGTGGAGCGCATCCACGGATTGGCGCGACGGATGTTGTCCCTTTTGTCCCGATCCGCCAGGCCACGCTGGCCGACTGCATCACTCTGGCCTGTCGCTTA
>JABFSC010000024.1 GCA_013140885.1 Deltaproteobacteria bacterium
CCCCACAACCGTTGCGTCGCGAGGCGGGCACCATCACTACATGCCTGCAATTTCGCCCACACCACGCCTTCAGCCACCATTTCCCACCCAGCAAAGGTGCCAAAGCCACAATCGGACCCAGCAATGACACGGGTGCGATCTCCCACCACATCAACGACTTGACAGATCCGATTCGCAACCACCTCGGCTGGTTCGATGTAGTTCGTGGTCGAGTCAATCACGCCAGGGATCAAGATCATTGACGCTGGCAACTTGTATCGCTTGAAGACTGGAGACTCGTGTTGATGACGAGGGTTCGACATTTCCAGAGACAACGCCCCAACTTTGGCTTGGTAGAGAATCGGCAGAATATCAGCGAGCGGCACATCATGGTTGTGCGGCCCATCGTAATTCCCCCAACAGACATGGAGGCGCACACGATCACGCGGGATATTGCGAATCGCGTGATTCATCGCCGCGATGTGCAGCTCGACGATCTTCTGAAATTCCTGCGTCGAGTTGTCTTGGTAGAGGAACGTCCGTTCCATCGCCAAGTCCGGGGCATCGAGTTGCAGGACGAACCCCTGCGCATGAATGTATTCGTACTCTTTGCGCATCTCCTCGGCGACAGCGAAGACGTAGCGTTCGTGGGAATCGTAGTAGGCGTTGAGCATGGTCGTGCAGATAATGCCCGGTGACGCGGCGGTCATAAACGGTTCGACAAATGGTTGCGCCGCCTGGTCCAAGCAATAGCGAAAGAGGGTGCATTCCTTTTGCACTCCGGAGAGGTCCTCATACGCCACCTCCGCTACCGCTTGCGGCGCGTTAAACACCTTGGCGCGGCCCATCTGCCGTTTCGCCATGATGGCCATGAAGTCTGGAAACTCCCGCATATCTTGAGGTACAGGACGTTTACTCTCTCCGCCAAACCCACGCATCCGTTGCGGGACATACGTCTGAAACCCGATCCGCGGCTGTTCCCCATCGTTGCCAATATCAACGCCCGCGTCCAATTGTTTTTGCACAACATGTTGAACGGCATCCGCCGCCGCGCGTTCAAGCTCAGCAAGGTTGACCGCTTCCCCTTGTTCCTGACGGATGAGCATCTCTGACAAGGCGGGATTGCGCGGCAAACTGCCAACATGGGTGGTCAGAATGCGACTGTCACTCTTTTTCATACGGTTCCCCTCCTTCTCTTCCCTCAAGTACTCAGAAATCAAATCCCAACTGTGTCGCGCGCCCTTTCGCGGGGATCGGTCGCGGGGTACGGTTTTGCGCGGGGCAGAACTCACGAAAGTCACAACTCGTACACCAAGCCCCTTCCTGTGGATGAAACTCCTGCTCGCGGTTGATGTCCCGACATAACGCCCGTACCCGCGACTGCGCCGCCGCTGGTTCATCGGCCTCAACGGTTTCGGTCTGCCCGGTCCGCAGATAGTAAAAGGAGAGCTTCTTGGCCGCTTCTCCGGTCCGCGCATGAAATCCAAGCTGGTAGACATCCAACTGCAAGGGATCAGGTGGGATAATGCTCCGTTGCGCCAGCTTATAGTCGATAATCTCGAATCCGTCCGGTGTGTCATCGACCCGATCAATCCGTCCCGTGAGGGCAAACGGACCGACATGCAGGGTGAACTTCTCCTCTAACAGATACGGGGTAGGAAACTGCCCACGGTGGGCTTCCCAATAGCGCATGAGCAGTGCGCGTCCTTCTTGATATTGCTCATCGGTGAGTGGACGTAAGGGATTGTCGTAGTACCCTTTGAGGTGAGCCAGGAGCGTCTCAAGGGCATTGGCTGAAGAAGGGAACAGGGCTGGGGCTTCGGTCTGTTGCTGCTTCAACCCCTGATGGAAGAGATGTAACGCGCCATGGAGAGCACGAGACGACTGCGCGGCTGGCCGTGGTCGGCTGGGAAGACCACGGTTATACCGCAGATGGTAACGGAAGTTGCATTGCTGGAACGTCTTCAATGCCGTGTATGAAAGCTTCACAGCGTTTATCTCTACAACAACTAGATTTTGCTTACCAGCCCGACAACCGAAAGAAAATCAAAAGGCCAAAGGCCAAAGGCCAAAATGGGAAGACGAAAATAGCGGAGCCCTTCGTCTATCGCGCGCTCTTGACGACCTCCCCTCATCCTGCCACCATAGCGCCCGTGAAAACAAACCGTCCGCGAACCGATCGTTGTTGGTGGTGGCTGCCCTAATCGGTGGCCCGGACGTTGTCTAACGAGCATCAACGGAGCCGCCTTGGAGATGAGGCGGCTTTTCTTTTTTCAGGACCGCTGCCTTCAATCCAAGGTTGCGGTCCTGTCATTTGAGGGGCCCGGCTCTGGCAATAAAAAAGGAGAAGGTTATGGCCAGTCGTATTGCCTCTGTTCCCAGTGTCGAAACCTACCTCACGCGTGGTGGCATTAAAATCCGCCGCGTCATTGAAAACATTCCGATCGAAGGTGCGGTCGAGCCGCTCATTGACGCGCTCGATAGTCGGCGTGGCGTCTTGCTCGCCTCCAGTTACGAATACCCTGGACGTTATACGCGCTGGGACATCGGGTTCTGTGACCCACCTCTGGCGCTGGTCTCGCGTGATCGCACCTTTCGCATCTCCGCGCTGAATCCACGCGGACTCGTGCTCCTCCCCATTATCACCGCCACATTGCGCGCGCTTCCCGCTGTTCTCCAAATCGAACATCAAGACAATGACGTGAATGGCACGATCTCGACGCCCAGCGGTCGTTTCCTCGAAGAACAACGCAGCAAGCAACCCTCGATCTTTTCGGTGCTGCGCGCGCTGATTGACCTCTTCTCCAGCCCGGATGACCAGCACCTCGGTCTGTATGGCGCGTTTGGCTATGACCTCGCGTTTCAGTTTGAACCGCTACGTTTACGGCTAGAACGCCCAACCACGCAGCGTGACTTAGTGCTCTATCTGCCTGACGAACTGATTATCATTGACCATCGCCGCGAACACGCCGTGCGTCAGCGGTATGATTTCGAGGTTGAGGACCGCACCACCCACGGACTCACACGGGACACCGTCGCTCACCCCTACGTCAGCAGCGAACGGGTCGAGCGCCCCTTTGACCATGCACCGGGAGAGTACGCCGAGGGCGTCCGTATCGCTCGTGACGCCTTTCGGCGAGGTGACCTGTTCGAGGTTGTTCCTGGACAAACATTCTTTGGCCCGTGCCCAGCTCCGCCATCGGAGCTGTTTCGTCGGCTGCGCGAACGGAATCCGGCTCCTTATGGATTTCTCATCAATCTCGGGGAGAATGAATATCTGGTCGGCGCTTCGCCGGAAATGTACGTGCGGGTGGACGGCGACCGCGTGGAGACGTGTCCGATCTCTGGCACTATTGCGCGGGGCACCGATCCCATTAGCGATGCCATCCAAATTCAACGGCTCCTCAATTCGACCAAGGATGAGTCCGAATTGACGATGTGTACGGACGTCGATCGCAATGACAAGTCGCGAATCTGCAAACCGGGGAGCGTCCGAGTCATTGGTCGTCGGCAGATTGAAATGTACTCGCGCCTCATCCACACCGTCGATCATGTCGAAGGACATTTACGCGAAGAGTTTGATGCCCTAGATGCGTTTCTCGCTCACACCTGGGCGGTAACGGTCACGGGAGCACCGAAGGCCTGGGCCATGCAATTCATCGAAGACCACGAAAAGTCCCCCCGTGCGTGGTACGGCGGCGCGGTCGGGGTCCTTGGCTTCGACGGCAATATGAATACGGGACTGACGTTGCGCACGATCCGCGTCAACAACGGAGTGGCGGAAATTCGCGTTGGGGCGACACTGCTGTATGACTCCGACCCAGACGAAGAAGAGCAAGAAACCCACCTCAAGGCGTCCGCCTTCATCGATGCCTTGCGCCGCCCGCGCAACGTCGCCCTGGAAACACAACCCGTCCCAACCTTACCGGGAATCGGCAAACGTATCCTCTTGGTCGATCACCAAGACTCCTTCGTGCATACGTTGGCGAACTACCTACGCCAAACCGGCGCGGAAGTGGTCACGTTACGGGCAGGGTTTCCACACGAAGAGCTGAATCGACTGCAACCAGATTTAGTGGTGCTGTCGCCCGGTCCGGGCACCCCGAAAGATTTTGATGTTTCGGGCACGCTTGCGGCGGCAATGACCCGCAACCTTCCGGTCTTTGGCGTGTGCCTTGGACTGCAAGGCATGGTTGAGCACTTTGGGGGAGCGTTAGGGGTATTGTCATACCCGATGCACGGAAAACCCACACGTATCCGCGCTCTCGGTGGGCGTCTCTTCCGAGGACTGCCGAAAGAATTTACCGCCGCCCGCTATCACTCGCTTTTCGCGCTTCCAGACAAACTTCCTTCGTGTCTCAAGGTCACGGCGGAAAGCGAAGATGGTGTCATTATGGCTATTGAGCACGAGAGCTTGCCACTCTCAGCGGTACAGTTTCATCCAGAGTCGATCCTCACGCTGGGTGAGGAGGTCGGGTTACGACTGATTCGGAATGTGGTAGCGGCTCTCCCCTGATAGGGGCGCGCTGGTGGGGAGGTCGGCGTTCAGCTATCGGCTTTCCTTCGAAAGCCGATAGCTGAACGCCGACCTATAGTTACGGGGTTGGAGTGCCACCCAGATCTCTCTCTGGGGGGGCTTGGTGTCGCGGAGGAGCATCACTGCCATGATCGAATGGCAAGAACCGACGCTCGCCGGTTAACGTGGTTGGGGTAATAAAGTAGGAACCACCAACCGTTGGGTGCCAAATCCCCTCGGCGGCGCGGTCGTCTCCACCTGTTAAGAATCCACTGACTCCGCCAAGAAAAGCTCCGGCCACACTCACGCCAAACTTGACCGGAAAATACACCACGCTAAGAACTGGTGCCGCGACTCCTCTGGCAAACTCTCCACCTGGGGTCCTCCCTGGAGGAGGATGCGCAAGACCAAGACTCGGCGATAACAAACCGGCCACCACAATTCCACTCAACAACATCTTCTTCATACGTGCCTCCCTTTCCGTGGGCTCTTCGCCTTGATTTCCGCCTCACAGGATAGAGTTGCGCGCGAGGGATTGCAACCCGCGACCCGCGACATGACACGGTTTCCTTAAAGTTTTTCGGCTCTTCTCCGATTGCTCTTGATGAGCAAGGCTTTTTTGCACATCCGACGTAAGCCGTGAAAATGCCTCCCACGCTCCCGGGCTCTGGTGTTGGACTCAATCTTCCGTGTTTGCTTGTCTGGCTGACTGCTGAGCGCTGATAGCTGAACGCTTACGATATTTTTTTCACATTTCTTGCCGTCGCAGAGTAAAAGAAATCGCCCAAGTACCGATAACTGTAGCAGAAGCAGATGATCGTCGTTGTTCTTCTCTCCGTTGAGGAGAATCAGGGCAACACCGCTTCAATTTAGAGTAAGGGAGAACGGAATGACTGGTCCCAGAGCGCCGGTTATCCTCTGCGTCGATGACGACAAGGTAACCATGCGAGGTCTCGAACGCGCACTTATCAATAACGGGTATTCCGTGTTGACGGCGGGAAGTGCCGCGCAGGCCTTGACGACGCTTGAACATGCGAAACCGGACCTTATTCTGCTTGACGCTATTATGCCGGACATGGACGGCTATGAAATTTGCAAGCGTGTACGCGGAAATCAGGCGCTCGCCAATGTGCCGGTCATTTTCGTCACCGCCCAAGAAGAAGGAGAGGATACCAAGCGGGCTCTCTCACTAGGGGCCGTCGACTACCTGATTAAGCCATTTCAGCGAGAGACGCTGCTGAAGATGGTCGCCCAGCATCTCGCCATCGCCGCGAACGGCACGGGTACTCGCAACGGCGTCCACTCCCATGAGCACCTAGCTCCCGCTCATTCCATCAGCACCGATCTCAGCCACATGAATGGAGCGGGGCTTTCGGCTCCCCCAGTCCATCCCGCTGAAGCGTTCACCGCCGACGATATTGAACGCCTCGGCCAGGAACGCGCGGCGGCCATCATCACCCAACTCAACGCCGCCTTCCAAGCCGAGCTCAACAAACACCAACAGCTCGAAACGACGCTTCGCGACAAAAGAGACGTTGGTGGAGACCAGCACGGCACGGAACAGACCTCTGATTTAGAAAGGCTCTCGATCGCGCTCCGCGAAGAGATGGAGGAGCAACAACAAACAATTACGACCCTGCAACAAGAAAAAGAGGCCGCTGAACAGTCGAACCGCACCAAAGCCGAATTTCTCGCCAACATGAGTCACGAGATTCGCACGCCCATGAACGGCATCATTGGCATGAACGATCTCTTGCTCGATACGCCATTGAACGCCGAACAACTGGAATACGTTGACACCGTTAAAAGTTCCGCCGAAACGTTGCTCGCCCTCATTAACGATATTCTCGATTTTTCCAAGATTGAAGCACGCAAACTCGACTTGGAAACAGTCGAGTTCTCTCTCCACGACCTCTTGGGCGATACAACCAAAGCCATCGCCATACGCGCCCACCAGAAAGGCATTGAGCTGATGTACGACATCAGCCCCACCGTGCCAGAAGCGCTCAACGGCGATCCGGTCCGGTTGCGGCAAGTCCTCACCAATCTGGTCGGGAATGCGCTGAAGTTCACCGACAAGGGCGAAGTGGTGGTCGAGGTTGAAGTGGGCCAAGAAGTCGAGGAAGGGACTGAACTCCGCTTCTCCGTGCGAGACACAGGCATCGGTATTCCCAAGGACAAACAACAAAAGGTCTTTGAGGCGTTTTCGCAAGCGGATGCCTCAGTCGCCCGCAAATACGGCGGAACTGGCTTAGGGCTGTCGATCTCGGTGGAACTGGTCCACTTGATGAATGGCCGGATCTGGCTGGAAAGCGAAGAAAACCGTGGTTCCACCTTTTTCTTCACCGCCCGGTTCGCGAAAAGCACGGTCCACCAAGTAGGCGCTTCGCTTCCGTTGCCTGAAGCCCTCCAGGAAATCCCGGTTCTGATCGTCGACAGTAACGCGACCCATCAGCGAATTCTTCGCTCCTTGATGACGAATTGGCACATGCGCCCGACCTGCGCCAACAACGTCGAGGACGCGCTCACCCACGCTCAACAGGCGACGGCTCAAGGAGCACCATTCCCGCTCATCCTCTTTGACAGCGCATTGCCAAATCAAGACAGCCTCTTGTTGGCTCAACAACTGAAAACTGAAATCTCGCCAACGAGCCAACTCCTCCTCATGTTGACCTCGACGGAGCAAAAGGAGAACCGCCCGCTCTACGAAGACATCGGCATTACAACGTTTATGACCAAGCCGATCCGGCCAACGGAGCTGCAAGGCGCATTTCTGAAAGCCCTGGGGCTGGAAACGCAAGAGAGCAAGACCGCCAAGAATCCGTTCGCGCAGAAAAGCCAGCACCCCTTGCATCTCCTGCTCGCGGAGGACAATCCCGTCAACCAAAAACTGGCGATCCGCGTCCTCCAAAAATGGAACCATCAGGTCACCGTCGCCCGCAACGGCAAGGAAGCCTGCGACCTCTTGCTCAGCGACCCCGGATTTGATGCGGTCCTGATGGACGTCGAAATGCCCATTCTGGATGGGATCGAGGCCACGGCAAAAATCCGCGACCATGAAAAAACCACCGGCACCCATATCCCCATTATTGCCATGACGGCTCACGCCATGGTGGGAGACAAAGCCCGCTGCCTCGCCGCCGGCATGGACGGCTATGTCAGCAAACCCCTGCGGCCCGAAGAGCTGTATGCCCTGTTGGAAGACATCGCCGCTCGTCTTGCCCCGCAAGAAGCCAGGCTAGAAGAAACGCTTGACCGCCAAGAGTTGCTTGCCTTACTTGATGGTGACCTCTCGTTGCTCACTGAACTGATCGACATCTTCTGGGAAAATTCCCCCGATCTCATTGCCCAACTGCGCTCCGCCTTGGAGGACCGCGACCTTCATACCCTGACGTACGCTGCTCATGCCCTCAAAGGAGCCGTCGGCAATTTCGCGGCCAAACGCGCATTGAGCCTCATCGCTGAGCTGGAAACGACTGGTGAGACTTCCGATTTCTCCCAGGCCACACATACCCTGGACGCCCTGGAAGCTGAGCTCGCGAGTTTACGTCATGCTCTGTCCTCCCTCAGAGAAGAGCTTGCCGCGTAACTCGCTCTGATAAAAAGAGAAAAAGGAACATTATGCCATCACAGCCCACACCCACACCGAGCCCGCAGTCCGACGGTCGCCAGCCTTCCTCAACACCCACGACAGGAAGTCCTTCGGCCTCTCGACACAAGACGCCCTCCCCACCCAATCCGCAGGCGACGGATGGGGCATTGCTTGGCAAAGTCGTCGTCCTCGCCCTTCTCGTCCTCGGAGGGACGGAATTCGTCAGAGACCTCCTCCCACCGCCCTGGCTGCCGCACGCCTTGACGATTCTTGCTGGCGTCATGGTAACGGGCATCGGCGTCCGGCTCGCACTCCAGCAGCGCCCCCCCCTGCTCCGACAAATCGCCGAGGGACTCTCGGCACGCAAACGGCTCGAAGAAGCCCAATCCACACTCCTCGAACGCAGCAAACGCGGGGAACAACTTCAGCAAGAACTCACTCAACAGCTAGAGAGCCTGCGACACGCGGAACAAACCCTCCGTACCGAGCATGTCACGCTGACGACCCAATCTCAGGGAGATGCCGCCGCGTTAGCTCGGCTCGGAGCGGCGCTCCAAGCGGAAAGTGCGGAACGCTCGCGCTTAGAACACGCCCTCAACCTCACGACCACGGCGGTCGCCGAGGCGAATCGGGTGAAATCGGAGTTCCTAGCGAACATCAGCCATGAACTGCGCACGCCGCTCAACGGCGTCATCGGCATGACCAAGCTGCTCTTGGATACGCCGCTCACCGCCGAGCAGCACGATTATGCGGAGTCAGTCCGGCTGAGCGCCGATCTCCTGCATACCGTCACCAACAGTCTGTTTGACTTCTCCGAGCTAGAAATGGGGGCGCTCACCCTCGAAGAGAGCGATTTCGAATTGCCACCGATGATCGACGGGCTCACAAGTCTCTTCGCCAACACCGCACGGAAAAAGCAAATCGAATTCTCCTCCTTCCTGCACGATGACGTGCCGGTGGGATTTCACGGCGATGCCGGCCGCCTACGCCAGGTGTTGCTGCTTCTCATTGGCAACGCGCTGAAGTTCACGGAAACCGGCGCGGTGTCCATTCAAACGAACCTGCTCCACCAGACGGCGACCACCGCGACGCTCCGGTTCAGTATTAGCGATACCGGCATTGGCATCCCCGCCAATCGCCACGCCAATCTTTTTCAGCCGTTCTTTCAAGTCGATGGGTCCTCGAC
>JABFSC010000606.1 GCA_013140885.1 Deltaproteobacteria bacterium
CTCGAGAATCGTGTCGAGCGACCGCATGGCGGGCGCGTCGAGCGGATGAATATGAAGCGGATGGTCCGGGAACAAGCAATTCCCGACCCCGTGGTCTTCGTGGTAGTGGCTGTTGAACAGCAGATCAATGTTCCGTGTGGTCACTTTGCCGTTGGACTCAAACACCCACAGCGACGGGTCAATGAGCGCGGTGGTGTCGTCCTCGACGACGATGGAATTGCCGTAGGGGTATTTGCCGTTTTTCGGCCCCAGAATCACGTTCACTCGGCCAAAGCTGCGTACCTCGGTCATGTGCCCTCCTCCGCGTTGCGTTGTACGAGCGCGCGATTATATGTTGGACGCCCACAATACGCGAGAGTGAAGGATGGACTTTGTATGTCGGATGGACCTGTCGAAATCACTCACCTCAACCGCCTCTTCGCCCTCCATGACGCGGTCGCGACGCTGGAGCTTGGCGCGCCCCCAACGACACGTCTGGTCTCCCCAGAGAGAGTCACAGTGCCTCGCCGTGTCGGCATTTTATGTGGCTCATTTAATCCCCTCACCCTTGCGCACACGGAGTTAGCGGAAGGAGCCTTGGCGGCGTTCGCGCTCGATACCGTTTTCTTCACGCTCGCCAAGGTGACCGTCGATAAAGAACAGGTGACTGGCATGAGTCTGGAAGATCGGTTGTTGCTGCTCTCGTTCTTCGCGGAACGACACGATCAGATGGGAGTGGCCCTCGTCAATCGAGGGTTGTACTTCGAGCAAGCCCAGGCGTTCCGCACGCTGCTCGGTCAGGAGGTCGCATTGTATTTCCTGGTTGGCATGGACAAGCTGCTCCAGATTTTCGACCCGCGTTATTATCACGATCGCGACGCGGCCCTGGAGCAACTCTTCGCGATTTCCTCACTGATTGTCGCGAACCGTGGCGACATGGACGAAGGCAATTTCTCCCGGTTACTTGAGCGGCCAGAGAACCGCCGGTTTCGCGCGCATGTACAATTTTTTACACTGTCAGCCGCGGTGACTGATCTGTCGGCTACCGCGCTCCGCGATGCCTTGGCGGCTGGGCAGCCTATCGACTCTCAGGTTCCGCCGGAGACGATGGCTTTTATCGCTGAAACGCGGGCTTTCGCTCCTCCGCGCCAGATTGAGACGGAGAAGGTCGATATGTATGCCGCGCGACTAAGGGTGCTCGTGCAATTGTATGCCGAGCGCGCCCTGCGGAGCGACATTGCTCCGTAGGGCGAAGAGTGTCGATAAGACTTTGCCCGCCCAACGGTAGATGTTGTTATTGGCGACGGTCTCGCGTAACCCCGCCATCCGTGCGCGACGCTCGACGGGGTCCATTGCTAACGCTTGTGCCAACGTATCGGCAAATGCTTCCGTGTCGTAGGGATTGATCAACAGTGCCTGCTGGAGTTCGCGCGCCGCGCCAGTAAACCGGCTTAGTACCAGCACGCCCTCACCATCCTGGTGAGCCGCGACATATTCTTTGGCCACGAGATTCATGCCATCATGCAGCGAACTGATAACCCCTACGTCCGCCAATGTGTAGAGCGCAAGGACACGTGGGAGCGAGAGGTTCTCGCGTAGGAGAATAATTGGCCTCCAGTCGCCATCGCCGTGCCGCCAGTTAATCTCCGCGATTAACCGCGTGATCTCTTCGTTTAAGGTTTGATAGCGTTCGATATGGATGCGGCTTTCGGGACCAGCCTGAAGAAAAATAAGCTGACGACGATACTGGGGGTATTTGGTGAGGAGACGGTCGACTGCCCGGAGGCGTTCCAGAATGCCCTTGGTGTAGTCGATGCGATCCACCCCTAGACAGACACGGTGTCCGTGGAGCGCATAGCGTTCTTGGAATCGCCGCGCTTCGTGTTGGACTTCCTTTTCTGTTACTTGAAGTGATATTCCCTCGAAATCCGTACTGATGGGAAACGGGCGTACTAACGTTTCAATACCGTCGTGATGGAAGACGGATGAGCGTTCACGGTCTACGCGTATTTCCAACTCGCGATCCACCGTGGCCAGGAAGTTATCGCAGTGGTAGCGAATGTGAAAACCGAGGACATCGTTCGCGAGCATCCCCCATAAGAGGTCTTTCTTCCATGGGCAAATACGAAACGCTTCTGGATTGGGCCAGGGAATATGCCAGAACTGGGCGACCAAGAGATCGGGGCGCGCCTCTTTCAACATGCGCGGGAGCAGGGCGAAGTGATAGTCCTGAATCCACACCACTGCCGGATCGTGTTGAATCTCGCGAAGGATCGCGGTGGCGAACTTGGCATTGACGCGGACATACGCGTCCCAATCGCTCAGTAGGAAGCGGGGGCGAGCGAAGACGACATGACAGAGCGGCCACAGGGCTTCGTTGGCGAATCCATAATAGTAGCCTGCTTCCTCTTCTTTCGTGAGCCACACCCGTTTGAGGGTATACTGCGGGTTGTCTGGAGGCACGGTCACGCGATCATGCTGGTCAACGGCCACGCGGTCAGCGGAACCACTCCCATGCGCGACCCAGAGACCACGGCACGCGCGTAACACTGGGTCCAACGCGCTGACCATACCAGAGGCGGGTCGTTCACAGCGAACCTCCGCTCCAGAGAATACGTGAGAATAAGGTTGGCGATTCGAGACAACGACTAGTCGGGCATCGCCGAGCTTCTCACGCACGAGATCATGCAGAAGCGTATCATTCCACAACATAGCTCCCCTCCGCGGACACACTGGGGAAAAAACTTAGATCGAGCAAGAGTCATGCCTGTGGACAGAGTAAAAAAATCCAATGAGTCCGCGAGACGCACTGGTAAGAAGGGGGCAAAAGGGGACAATGATGGTCAGAGTGGGGTAAAGTGTCCAGACGAACCCCGATTTTCCTTGCGCAACCTCCAGCGGCTTGTTGTGGAGATTTAGCCTAGATCGCGATTGACATAGGGGGAGAGATGGCTTGGCCAGTCCGCTACAACATGATTGGGCTCCTGTTCCTCAGCACGGTGGTCAACTATATCGACCGCGTCAACATTTCCGTGGCGGCTCCGGTCATTATGAAAGAGACCGGATGGGATAAGGGGCAGTTTGGTCTTGTCTTTTCCGCGTTCCTCCTTGGCTATGCCCTTCTGCAAGTTCCCGGTGGCCTGTTCGCCGACCGCTGGGGCGGCAAGAACGTCTTAGCCGTCGCATTTTGCGGGTTTTCTCTGTTCACGTTGCTCACGCCGTTGGGACAGTCGACGTTCGGCGTTCTCTTGTTGATGCGCTTTCTGGTGGGGGCGTTCGAGTCGGTGACGATTCCCGCCTTGACGTCGGTGAATTCTCGGTGGATTCCGCGCGCCGAGTTTGCTCGCGCGCAAACCTGGAGTCTGTCGGGGATCACGGTGGGGCAAATGATCGCGTATCCGCTCACGACGTGGATTATTTTGCACGCCTCGTGGCAAGCGGTTTTTTATGTGAATGCGGTGTTGGGCTTCGTGTGGGCGGCGGTGTGGTTGTGGTACGCGACCGACACGCCCGGCACTCACCCCCGCATGCCGCCAGCCGAGCGTGACTACATTGAAACACAGCTTCCCTCTCGGCCCGCGACCCCGCTGCCCTTACGCGCGGTGTTCACCAATGCGCCGTTGCTGGTGCTCTCGCTGAGCTATATGTGTTACGCGTACCTGGGGTGGATGTTTCTGTTCTGGTTTCCCGATTACCTGGTGGAGGGGCGCGGTTTTTCACTCGGCGCGATGGGCGCCATAGGCATCGCGGTGCAAGGGATGGGGTTCGTTGGCATTATCTGCGGCGGCGCGATCTCGGATCGGCTGCTCCGCGCGGGCTGGAGTCCCCAGTTCGCTCGAGTTCGGTTCCCCGGCATTGCGGTAACCTTGGCGTTGCCGTTCCTGGTGGGGGCTACGCAGGCAGTGTCTCCCACGATGTGCGTGCTGTGTCTGCTCGTGTTCTATTTCTTCTTTACCAACGCGATTTCCGGCTATACGACGGTGGCGTTGGAATTCAATCCGCATCTCGCGGGCGCGATTTTTGGGGTGATGAGTATGCTTGGGAGTTTCGCCGGTATCCTTGGTCCAATGACCGCGGGCTTCATCCTGATGCGGAGTCAGGGTGATTGGACGCTGCCCTTTCTGGTGGCGGCGGCCGTTGGGGTGGGGTGCGCGCTGATCTTATTTGTCGTGCCTATTCGTCCCATCCGTGTTGAGGAACTGACTCCTCTTCCCGCCGCTACGAAAGAAGGCGTATCGTAGAATACCTGAAGGAAGGAAACTCCAAATGGAAAGACGACAACGGCCTAGTGATAATGCGCCAAAGAATCAACCGAGACGGAATCCGGGAAAGGAATAGCTATGATTGGGCTGCTGCGTCTGCTGTTTCTCGCCGTCGCCTCGTGGTTCTTCCTCGCCGTGATACGGCGGCTTTTTCGCGCCTCGTCCTTGCCTGGTCAAGGGAAGGACGAGGCCCCGGAGCAAATCACCGCACTGCTAGTGCAAGACCCACAGTGTGGCCGCTTCTTGTCCGAACGCGACGCGCTTCAGATTTCCGTGCGTGGCCACGTGGCGCATTTTTGCAGTCAGGAATGTCTTGACCTCTATCGCAAGTCTCGCATCGCTCAGAAGCCGACGAGTAAATGACCAGAATCGTTGGCTCAATCGAATCACACGACAGTGCCACTTGCGTGTGATTCGATTGAGAGTCCGAGCAAGGGTACGCAAAGCGCACCCTATGAGCCGTCCTATTTTTTACTTTTGCCTTTTGCCTTTTGATTTTCCGCAGGCTACATCCACTTCGTGATATCAAAATTGGGCGGAAGCGGCGCGAACATCACCCGCACCGGGCCGCCAATGCTGCGGGTCAGATGCCCCTTGCCGGTCACGTCATCCGCGAGAAATGCGCCTCCCGGTCCCCACCGCAGAGTTTGCTTGTCCGCTACCTCCACTTCGAGCGTGCCAGAGAGCACGACGACAATTTGCCGCGCCGGAGCGTTATGCCAGTCTTGCGACATGCCTTCCGGTAGCTCGGCGAAGAGCACACTTGGTGAAGCATAGGCATTCGACAGGCGCAACACATGCCCTTCTGCGTCCTTGCGCTCATTCAGCGTGGGAATCTCGACTTCGGAAAAACGGGAAACACCTTCGCTTGTGGTTGAGAATCGCGTGATCTTCATAGTCAGCCTCCTTTTCGTGCGCCTCTCCTACCACTAATCGCCTGGAACTGACAAGCGTGGACGCCTTGACATCGCCGTCGCCGCCGCATTACTGTCGCGGCAGTTCTGGATGAGGACACGGAAAGGAGCCGTATGGATTTCGGGATATGTATCGTTTCGAAGATTGACGATGTGGGCTACATCGCCCGCGCGGAGAACTTGGGGTACTCACACGCCTGGGTCGCGGACAGTCAGATGATCTGGTCGGACTGCTACGCCGTGCTGGCCCTCGCCGCGCAACAGACGCGTACGATCAAGATTGGCACCGGTGTCTCGGTCGCGGGTACGCGCATCGCCCCGGTCACCGCTAGCAGTATCGCCACGATTAACCGACTTGCCCCAGGGCGCACCTTTCTCGGTATTGGCACGGGCAACACCGCGATGCGCATCATGGGGCACAAGCCACTCAAGCTCAAGGAGTTCGCGTCCTATCTGAAGACGCTGCGGGGATTGCTGCACGGGGAAGAAGTTGAATTCACGTGGCGCGGTGAGACCACGCCGGTCCGTTTTCTGATGCAGGAACAGAAGTTTCTTGATGTCGAGCATCCGATCCCGATTTACGTGTCCGGCTTTGGTCCCAAAGCCCAGGCGCTGGCTGGGGAGTACGGCGAGGGGCTGGTGATGTCGATTCCTCCCGATCCCGGTTTCATGTATCGCGCGCTCAACAATTCCCAAGCGGGCGCGTCGCGCATTGGCAAGACCCTCAATCCTCAGAACTTCTATACCACCTCACTCACGAATGCCGTCATTCTCGAACCGGGCGAGTCGCTCAATTCCGAGCGCGTGCTGCGCGAGTGCGGTGCGTTCGTGATCGCGTCGCTGCACTACGTATACGACAAGATTCGCCAGTTTGGGGGTGACCCGCCGGGCCATCTGCGTCACATCTGGGAGGAATACAGTGCCCTGGTCGAAAAAACCCCGCCGAGTCACCGGCATCTCCGTATTCACGACGGCCATTGCACCTATCTGCTCCCGGAAGAGGCGAAGTTCGTGACACCGGAGTTGATCCGCAGCACCTGTCTCGTGGGCACGCCGGAAGAGATCATTGAGCAAATTCGCCGTCTGGAAGAAGCGGGGCTGCACCAGATCATGATTATTCCCTCCCTTGAAACGCAGTATCGGGTCATCGAGGATTTTGCCCGCAAAGTCATGGCGAAAATCTAGGAGGCACTATGAGCGAACACACACAAGCGAACACCCCAGTACATGGCTCCTGCTTCTGCCGCACGGTCCAATTTGAGGTCACCTTACCCACGCTGTTCTGCGCCCATTGTCATTGTTCGATGTGCCGCCAGGTGCATGGTGCTGGCTATGTGACATGGATCGGTGTGCCCTATCCGCAGTTCCGCATGGTCGCGGGCCAGGAGCATCTCAAGGTCTTTCATTCCTCGGATCATGGCCGACGCTCATTTTGTGATGTCTGCAGTAGCTCGCTGTTTTGTGAATCGACCAATCATCCCCAACATATCGACATCGTGCTGGCCAATTTGCACGAAAAGATCGACCGCGAGCCGCACGCGCACTACTATTTTTCCGACCGGATCGACTGGGTGCATTTGGATGACGAGTTGCCGCGGTTTGGCGGCGTGAGCGGGACGGAGCCGTTGGAACGGAAAGCGTAAAACGTAAAGCGTCACGAGGATCACGATGACTCCCAGCGAACTTGTTCAACTTGGCATCACGGATACCCTGCGACTGATCCGGACCCGACGACTTTCTCCAGTCGAGATCGTTCGTGCCTACCTCGAACGGATCGCCAAACTGAACCCGACCCTGAATGTCTATCTGACCGTGATGGCCGAGGAAGCGTTGGCGGCGGCCACGGCGGCGGAACGAGCGGTGATGAGCGGAGCGCCGCTTGGCGCTCTGCATGGGATTCCAGTCGCGTTGAAAGATAACTGCGAGGTACCCGGCGTGCGCATGACGGCGGGCTCGAAGTTTCTGCATGACCACATCGCCACTGGTGAGAGCGAAGTGGCCTCGCGCTTGCGGCGCGCGGGGGCGATTTTGCTCGGCAAGCTGCACATGCACGAGTGGGCTATCGGCGCGACCACACGCAATCCCCACTTCGGCCCTTGTCGGAACCCCTGGGACCCCACCCGCATTCCTGGTGGTTCAAGTGGTGGGTCGGGCGCGGCGCTCATGGCCGATATGGCGCTCGCGACGATTGGGACTGATACCGGCGGATCAGTCCGTGTGCCCGCGGCGCTCAATGGGGTCTCTGGTATTCGACCCACGGTGGGGCGGGTAAGTATCCGCGGTGTCGTGCCGGTCAGTTGGACCTTTGATACGGTGGGACCAATGGCACGACGCGCGGAAGATGTCGCGCATCTTCTCCAAGTGGTGGCGGGATATGATCCACAAGAACCGACCTCGGCGCATGTCCCGGTCGCCAACTATTTCGCCGAGCTGGCGGCTGGGGTGAAAGGCTTACGGATGGGCCTGGTGGCTGGATATTTCCTGCAAGAGCCGACTCCGACCGTCATCAGCGTTGTGCGTCAGGCGGCGAAAGTCTACGAAACCCTGGGTGCGCACGTCGAAGAAATTGAACTGCCAGGGGCCGAAGCCGCGATTGAGCGGATGAGTGAGTTAATCCTCGCGGATGCGGCGGCGTATCATCAGCAACGTCTCGCGGAGCGACCGGACGATTTTGGTCAAGATGTTCGTACTCGGCTGACTCGTGGCGCGGCGATCACCGGGCCACAGTACGCCCTCGCGCGCCAAGCGCAACGCGTCTGGCAACGGCAAATAGAAGAGGTGTTTGCTCGTTATGATCTCGTGCTCGCCCCAATGTGTGGGGGAGCCGCGCCTCTCATCGCCGAGAGTGACGGCGTGGAGACTACTCGTGCCCTGACCCGGTTCAGCTACCCGTTCAACCTCGCGCAAATTCCAGTGATGAGTATTCCTTGTGGGTTCACCGAAGAACGGATGCCGATTGGCCTTCAGGTCGCCGCACGCCAGTGGCACGAGGCGCTCGTCCTCCGTGCGGCGTGGGCCTATCAACACGGGACCGATTGGCATCTGCGACGACCGGCGTTGTAGAGGATGTGCGAGTTTCTGGTAGACAGCGCTACAAGCTCGCGATAGCCGTGCGCACGAGTTGGCAGCTTGAAGGAAGATCGGCGGTGGTGAGCTTGAAACAGGCGTTCTTAGTAGCGACTTTTATAGAGCCATCGAGCCCACTCCCTGGGTGAGCAAGCGGATTCAGTGCGTTAGCAAAGAGGCGAATACTGGCTTCGGCCTTGCTCAGCGGTTGAATGCTGGGAGTACGGACTTTCGGATTGTATTGGACGAAGAAAATCGCAGATAACGGAAACGGACGTCCGCTCTCCCGGCTAGGGAGCCTACTGGTTGGGATATGCAAAGTCCGCGTGGTTCTGAGAACATCCACGGGCAATGGGTAAGCGCGAGGTGGTTCCTGTTTAAGACAGAGTGCATGCGAATAAGGATGGACCTCATTAGTGTTCAGGTCCACCGGCCCGAGCTCATCGCTCATGTAGGCAAATCCATGATGAAGCAGGGCCCATGTCATCGTTGATTTGCCACTCCCAGACGGGGCTACTAAGAGGTAGGCTCTCCCCTCATATTCTAAGGCCGCGGCATGGAAGAAGTAGAGATCGCTCCGCAACCTCTGTAAAGCAAGCGTGAGGCTTTCCTCGAATAGGGAGAGGAATTCACCTTCGTCATCGGCAACGACCGGGGGCAATTTTCCCATTCGGAGAAAGAGGGAAGACGTCTTGTCTTCCCTGCCGACGATATAGTGGAGATCGACTTTGCGAGGAATCTCGGCGGTGAGGGGGAAATTCGCGTCCAGAAGATTGCGAGCTTTCTCTTCCTCACAGCGGATTTTTATATGGCGGTCGAGGACGGATAGAAAGGAGAAAGTCGGAAAGACCATGTGTTGGCAAGTCTTTAGCCGCAAGAGGGGGAATGAGCGTCGAGAAAAACAGGTGGGGCCTACTTCCACTACAGTAAAGATCCTTTAATTGTTTGATTTTATTGAATAAATGAAAATTTCACATACTAGTGGTGATATTTTAAGAAGCAAAAATCTCACCACTAGTGAATAAAAAACTGTCTTTTTCCCGGA
>JABFSC010000562.1 GCA_013140885.1 Deltaproteobacteria bacterium
GCGTTGAGCGTCACCGCGCCGGCCTTGATCGCTTCACCAAAAATTTGCGCGAGATACTGAAAATCCGTGCGGGAAGCATCCTCCGCCGAGAACTCCACGTAGTCGAGATATTTCTTGGCGTAGGCGACCGCCCAGACGGCGGCGTCGAGCGCCTCTTGGCGGCTCATCATCAGTTTATGCTTGAGATGGATGTCGGAGGTGGCGATGAAGATATGCACGCCGGGATGCTTGGCTTTCTCGACCGCCTTGATCGCCTTGCGAATATCATCTTCCTTGGTGCGGGCCAGGCTGAGGACGATGGGATGCGAGACCAGTTCCGCGACGCGCCGCACGGACTCGAAGTCCCCTTCCGAGGAAGCGGCGAACCCCGCTTCGATCACATCGACATTGAGCTTCTCCAGTTGCCGCGCGATGAGAATCTTCTCTTCGATGTTCATGGTGGCGCCGGGCGATTGTTCACCGTCGCGCAAGGTGGTGTCGAAAATCCTGACCAAATCTCGTTCCATACGGTTCTCCTTCTGATAGTCACAAACGAAAAAGGGGCTGTGGATGGTCGCCCACAGCCCCCTACAAACACGAAGGCCGCGAGCTGGAAACCCACCCGCGGCCTCTGAAAGTTATCTGCGATTTTACGCGCTCCTCTCAGACCCACCAGGCGGGGTGGTAAGCAGCAGGCTTCGCAGCAGAGCCAGTGTCCCCAACAAGAGTCCGAGAGCAACGGTTTGTGTCATGGGGGGCGTTATAACGAACTTTCTTCGTCACTGTCAAGGCCGCGATTTGGCGCGGCGAGCCCCAAGGGCGGAGCAGCCGCCGGGGTGGCGCGGAGTCGTTGCAGCAGCATGAGGACTGGACCAGAGAGCGCATAGAGTGAAAAAATGCTGAAAAGCATGAGTTGCGGCTCGGCGATCGTGACTTGCACGACAATGATGCCGGCAATGAGCCACCAGAACGGCTGGCGATTGCGAATATGCAAATCCTTGAAGCTGTAGTACGGCACCGTGCTCACCATGAGGCCCCCGAGCGCGTAGATCAGGAGGAGTAACGTCACATGCTTGTTGGTCGCGCCTTCGCCGCCCAGGAAGTAGTACATCAAGATCGTCGTGGCGATGACTCCGGCGGCGGCGGGAATCGGCAACCCAACAAAGTGCCCCTTGTCCGCGGTATCGACCTGCACATTGAAGCGCGCGAGTCGCAAGGCTCCGCAGGTCACATAGAGTGAAGCCGCCAGCCAGCCCCAGGCCCCCCAGGTTTCCAACGCCCAGCGATAGGCGAGCACCCCAGGGGCCACGCCAAAGGCGATCACGTCGGAGAGCGAATCGTACTGCACGCCAAAGGGACTGGTCGTATGCGTGAGGCGGGCGATGCGACCATCCAGGGCATCGCACACGAGCGCGACGAGCACGGCGATGGCGGCGATCAAATAGTTTTCTCGAAAGGTCGAAATCACCGAAAAGAATCCACAAAACAGTCCGCCGGTGGTCACTAGGTTGGGCAGTAGATAGACGCCGCGCCGCAAGGGTGGGGTCACTATCCGCTTTCGGGTTGGGCTGGGCGTGACGCGCATTTTTTTAGGGAGGACATGAAGGGTGGGACGTTCTAGGCTCATACGAGACCTCGTGCCGCGGTTTCCAGTAGTCGAAAACCGCGACTGGTTACAGATATTCGGCGATCACCGTTTCTCCGGATTTCACCAACTGTCCAACCTCGACCTTGACTTGGACTTCGGGCGGGCAGAACACATCGACGCGGGAGCCGAGCATGATGAGGCCATAGCGGTCGCCTTGGGTCACGCGCTCCCCTCCGCGCAACCGGCAAATAATGCGGCGCGCGAGAATGCCAGCGATCTGCACGAACGCGACCCGTCGGCCACGCGCGTCCTTGAGAATCACCGCGTTTTGTTCGTTGACCTCCGCCGCGTCGGCGGCGAAGGCGGGGCGAAATTGTCCAGCTTGATACCGCACATCTTCCACCACACCGGAGATCGGCACGCGATTCACATGGACATCAAGCGGCGACATGAAGATGCCGACTCGCGTCGCTGGAGCATGGAGAAACCGTGTCTCCTTAATATTGGTTTCAATCGTGACCACTTTGCCATCGGCGGGCGCGATAATGTAGCGTTCGTCGTCGGGCGACACGCGGTCGGGATCGCGGAAGAAAAAGGCGACAAACAGGGTAAGAAAAAAGAAGAGCAGTCCCAGCGTTGGATAGCCAATGAGATTGGCGACGAGACAGAGAGCGCCGAGACTGAAAATGCGGGAGTGGCCTTCGTGAGCGAAGTGCATAGGAGTAGGCTACAGGCTCCAGGCATGAGGCTAAAGGGGGGCGGACTCAAAAGGTCTCCCCCTTCGGCCTGTGGCCTCTGACCTTCAGCCTTTTAGTTCCTCGTCTTATCCACCAGCTTGTTGCGCTGGAGCCACGGCATCATGCCACGGAGATGGGCACCGATTTTCTCGGCGGGATGGTTCGCCCCTTCTTCACGAAGTTTGCGGAAGTTTGGCGACCCCGCGCGATGCTCGCCAATCCATTCGTCGGCGAATTTTCCGGCTTGAATGTCCGCGAGAATCTTTTTCATCGCCTCGCGACTCTCCTTGCCAATGAGACGCTTCCCGCGGGTCATGTCACCATACTCGGCGGTGTTGCTGATGGAGTAGCGCATGTTGGTGATGCCACCTTCGTACACGAGGTCCACGATCAGCTTCATCTCGTGAATGCACTCGAAGTACGCCATCTCCGGCGAATAGCCCGCTTCCACGAGCGTCTCGTAGCCAGCGCGCATCAACTCCGTCAGTCCACCACACAAGACCGACTGCTCGCCAAAGAGGTCGGTTTCGGTCTCTTCACGAAAGTTGGTTTCGAGAATCGCCGCCCGACCACCACCAATGGCCGAAGCCCAGGCGAGCGCGATCTTCTTGCTATCCCCCGACGGGTCTTGCGCAATGGCGATCAGGCACGGGACGCCCTGCCCCTTCTCGAATTCACTGCGCACCAAGTGGCCAGGTCCCTTCGGCGCCACCATGAACACGTTGACATCGGCGGGCGGCACGATTTTCTTGAAATGGATGTTGAACCCGTGCGCGCAGGCGAGATACTTGCCGGGCTTCAGGTTCTGCTTGATGTCCGATTCGTACATCTCACTCGCCACTTCGTCGGGCGTGAGGATCATAATGATGTCGCACTCGGCGGTGGCCGGGCCGACTTCCTGCACGACGAATCCAGCTTTCTCCGCTTTCTCCCAAGAGTTGCTGCCTTTTTTGAGGGCGATGCGCACGTTCATGCCGCTATCGCGGAGGTTGAGCGCATGGGCGTGCCCCTGGCTCCCGTACCCGACGATGGCGATCTTCTTTCCCTTGAGCAGGGAGAGATCGGCGTCTTTATCATAATAAATGTTCATGACACTTTCTCCTTCTTCGCTTTCCCTTTGAGCTCGACGACTTCCCCGCGCGCGGAGTCGATCAGGACCTGCGTCCCACGTTGAATCGCCACTTTCCCAGTACGGACGATTTCCTTGATCCCCAGCGGTTTGAGTAGATTGATGAACGCGGAGATTTTCCCGTCATTGCCAGTGATCTCAATCACGTAGGAGCGCGGGTCCACGTCGATGACTTTGGCGCGGAAGATGTTGACGACGTTCAGGATCTCCGCGCGAGTGCGTTCATCAACCGAGACTTTCACCAACGTCATCTCGCGCTCGACGTAGGGGGTTTCCTTGAAATCGACGACTTTGATGACACAGATGAGCTTGTTGAGTTGCTTGGTGATTTGCTCGACGATCTGCTCGTCACCGTTGGTCACCAGCGTAATCCGCGAGAGAGAAGGGTCCAGCGTTTTCGCGACCGTCAAACTTTCGATATTAAAGCCTCGCCCGCTAAACAAGCCAACGACACGGGCGAGGACACCGAATTCATTTTCAACGAGAATGGAAATTGTATGGTCCATGGGGGCTCATCAATGCGGGCACAGTAAACCAGAGACGGCAATGCGTAGGTGAGGGCGTTTCGCCGCCACACGACCCTCACCTCGGTTCCCTGCATCTAAGGGGGGGAGGATATTCGCGTTATGCCACGGGGTGCCGGTGGCGAGAGAGAATCTCCATGATCCGGTCTTTCCCGGCGAGTTTTTGTTTCTGAATGCGTTTGAGTTCGACTTCTTCTTCTTCCGTCAGGTGGGGTTTCAATTTGAGTGCGTCGGATTGTTGATTGAGGGCCACATGTTCGTTATAGCACTGTCGCAGCTCACTATCAGTTTCCATCAGCGAGTGAATCAATGATTCTTCATGTAGTTCCATAAACGACCTCCCAGACAGAACAAAGACGTGCGGAAATGTAATACAGCTTACTGTCCATTGTCAACGACAGCAGGCGCGGGCAGATGAATAGGTGAAGGGGCGAACGGGCGAGAGGGCGAAGGGAAAATGCACGGGGGCTGCTTCGTTTCCCAATCTCCGTGTCGCCCATTCGCCTCGTCGCCCATTCGTTTTCGCAGCGAGCTACCGTGCGTGCGCATGCGCCTGATGCTCGGCCTGCGCTTGCTTGGTTTCCTGAATAATCTTGTCGGTCAGATGATGCGGCGCCTCCTCGTAATGAGAAAATTCGATGTGGAACGTCCCACGTCCGCTGGTCATGGAGCGAAGGTCTGGGGCGTAGGTAAGGATTTCCGACATCGGCACAGCGGCCTTGATAATCTGACTGTGTCCCTTGGCGTCCACGCTCAGCAACCGACCACGCCGGCGGTTCAGATCCCCGGTGATGTCGCCGATGTGTTCCTCTGGCACGCTCACTTCGGCTTTCATAATGGGTTCCAGAATGACCGGGCGCGCTTTTTCAATGGCGTTCTGCACTCCCAGTGATCCGGCGATCTGAAACGCGAGGTCGGACGAATCAACATCGTGATACGACCCGTCATAGAGCACCACGCGAATGTCTTGGAGCGGATAGCCGGCGAGGAACCCTTTGAGCAACGCCGCCCGCACGCCCTTTTCCACCGAAGGGATATACTGCCGCGGGATGGCACCGCCCTTGATCTCATCGACAAACTCAACCCCCGCGCCACGCGGCAGCGGTTCGATACGCAGCCAGGTGTCGCCAAACTGTCCACGGCCACCGGTCTGCTTCTTGAGCCGCCCCTGGGCATCGGCTTTGCCGGTGATGGTCTCTCGATACGGCACTTTCGGGGCTTTCAGGTCGACCTCGACACCATATTTCCGTTTCAATTTTTCAACCGTGACCTCAATGTGGAGCTGCCCAGCACCGGAGAGGAGGATGTCGTTATTCTGGGTATCCCGTCCCACCTCCAGCGCCGGGTCCTCTTCCTGAAGTCGATGCAGGGACGTCATGATCTTTTCCTCATCTCCCCTGGACTTAAGGGCGAGCGCGAAGGAAATGACCGCCTCGGACTTGGGCACCGGCGCGAAGACCAACGGTGACTTTTCATCACAAAGGGTATCTCCCGTATGCGTGTCCTTGAGTTTCGCCACGGCGATCACATCGCCGGGATAGGCCACGGTCACCGGTTGTTGCTTCTTGCCATCAAGATGGAACATGTGTCCAAAACGCTCTTTGAGGTCGCGCGTCGAGTTGTACACGACCGAGTCACTGGTGATCTTTCCCGAACACACCGTGAAGACGGACAGGCGACCCGTCGGGGAATCGACCGTCTTGAACACCCGCGCGGAGAACGGCGCATTGGGATCAGGAGCCCGTTCGATTTGCTCATGGGTCTTGGGATGGGTACCTGTCACAGCCGGACGATCCGCTGGTGACGGCAAATAATCGACGATGGCATCAAGCAGCGGCTGCGTTCCTAGCCCTCGCAAACCCGCGCCGCAGAGCACGGGATAGAGGCGACCGGTCACCACGCCGTGGCGCAACGCGGTCTTGAGTTCCGCTGCCGTGATCTCTCCCCCTTCGAGATAGCGGGCGAGGAGATCGTCATCCATCTCGGCGACCGCTTCGACCAGTTTTTCGCGATAGTCGTCGGCTTCGGCTTGCATCTCCATGGGGACATCGTCCTCGCGGACCGCGCCACTCTCTCCCTGAAAGAGGAGTGCCCGCATGGTGATAAGGTCAATGACGCCACGAAAATTGGCTTGCGCGCCGATGGGCATCTGAATGGCCACGAACTTGGTCTCCAGCACCTTGCTCATCTCGTCGAGCGCGGCGGGCAGCGTGCCTTCTTCGCGATCCATGCGCGTCAAGTAGACAATCCGCGGCAGCTTCAGCTCATTCGCCCAGCCCCACAACCGTTCACTTTCGACTTTGAGATGGCCAGCGAGGTGGCCGAGAAAGACCGCGCCATTCATGGCTTCCATGGCATAGCGGGTATCGGATAGGAAGTTGGCGTATCCGGGAGGATCGATCAACATGATGTCATGGCGCTTCCATGACAGAGAGTGAAACGCGGTGGAGAGGGTGATTTTGCGACGGACCTCTTCGGGCTCGAAATCGAATGTCGAGCTGCCGTCTTCCGTGTGCCCCATCCGCGAGGTCGCCCCCGCTCCTAATAAGAGCGCTTCCCCTAACGATGTCTTGCCCGCGCCCCCTTCAGCTAACAAGCCAACCGTTCTCATGCGGCCAATGTCGTCCATAGCCATGTTCCCTCCTCGTGGTAGCCGTCAGCGTGCAGCCTTCGACTTGCAGGAACATCCCTCAAGCCTTGAGCCGGACGCCTTCAGCCTGTGTTATTGGTTTCTTTCGTATAAGATACGCAACCCTTCCAGCGTCAAGAATTCGTCTTCCTCTTCGATGCTTGTCGATTCCTTGGCGATTAATTGCGCGAAACCGCCGGTGGCGATCACGCGCGCGTGTGTTTTGTGTTCCTTCTGAATCCGTTCGACCATGCCGTCCACGAGGGCCGTGTAGCCGTAGAAAATGCCCGATTGAATGGCATGGACGGTGTTGCGCCCCACGACATGGGGCGGCTTGGCCATCTCGACCCGATACAACTTGGCGGTCTTGTGAAAGAGCGCGTCTAGGGAAATCCCCACCCCTGGCACGATCGCGCCGCCCAGATACTCGCCAGCTTTTGTAATGTAATCAAATGTGGTCGCGGTGCCGAAATCGACCACGATGGTCGCATCGTGATACCGCTCATAAGCGGCCACGGCATTGACGATGCGGTCGGCGCCAACTTCACGGGGGTTGTCGTACAGAATCGGCATTCCCGTCTTGATGCCAGGGCCGACCATGAGCGGCGCGAGACGAAAATACTTGTGGACCAGCTCCTCGGTCATCTTGTTCATGGGCGGGACGACGCTCGAGACCACGATCCCTTGCACCGTCGAAAACGTCAGGTCCGCCGACGAGAACAGGCTGCGCAGCAACACGCCATACTCATCCGCCGTCCGCTCCGACTCGGTCAGCAGCCGCCAGTGATGGACCAGCTTCTTGCCCTGGTAGAGCCCAATGACGGTATGGGTGTTCCCAACATCAACAACGAGGATCATCTCGCCTCTCCACGATTGTAGCCACCAAGCACGGTCACATCCCCTACTAACAGTCGGTGCTGTTCTCCGCCGTCGCCTCGCACCAAGAGCCCACCATCGGTATCAAGGCCCAGCACCATCCCGACGACTGTCCCTTCTGGCACCGCCACGCTGATTCGCTTCCCCAAGATATGGGCGGCATACCGCTCCCAGCGCGCGCGCAACGTCGAGAAGCCCTCTTGTAGCCACAGAAGATAAAATTTCTCAAGGTGGGTCAGCAGACTGGCGGTAAACAAGGCGCGATCCGTCGTCTGTCCACTGGCGATCAAGAGAGAAGACGCTTTGTCATGCAGCTCCTCTGGAAACGCGGAAAGCGGCGCATTGATATTGACGCCAATGCCCAGGATCACCGCCTGAAGACCGCCAGTGTCGGTTTGCATTTCCGCCAGGATGCCACACACTTTTCTCTCGGCCACCAGGACATCGTTCGGCCATTTGATGGCTGGGGACAAGGGAGTTGTTTCCCGAATCGCATCGGCAACGGCGATAGCCGCCAAGAGATTCAGTTGTGGAGCCACGGCGGTCGAGACCGGCGGGCGCAGTAGGACGGAGAGGTACAGATTGACGCCAGGAGGCGAGACCCAACTGCGGCCAAGTCGTCCTTTGCCACCGCTTTGCGAATCGGCGATGACGGTCGTGCCTTCAGGCGCACCTTCGCGAGCGAGACCGGCGGCGTGGATATTGGTGGAGTCTATAGTGGGAAAGAAATGGAGAGGCTTCCCCAGGATGTGGGTGGACAGTTTCGCGGACAGATCGGCGGCAACGCCACGTGTGGCAACGCTACGTGTGGCAGCACCATGTTCGTCAGGGTCACTCATAACTTCAAGTCCAAAGTCTTAGGTCCAAGGTCCAAAGTCTAAAATCTCGGAAGGCCCAGGGCCGGGAACCTTGCTCCCTAGACCTTGGACTTTGGACTTTGGACCTTGGACTTTCATGGATTCACCGCCATACTCAAATCCACCGCTGGCGCGGAATGTGTCAGCGCGCCCACCGAAATAAAATCCACACCGGTTTCAGCCACTTCACGTACACGCTCCACACTCATGTTGCCCGACGCTTCCAGCAAGGCTCGGCCATTCACGAGGCGCACGGCCTCCGCCATCTGTGGAGTCGTCATGTTGTCGAGCAAGATAATGTCCGCTCGCGCATCAAGCGCTTCTTGTACTTCCGCCAGATTCGCACACTCCACTTCGATGCGGAGCAAGGCCGATGCGTGACTTCTGGCCTGCCGCACCGCGGCACCGACTCCGCCACAGACCGCGATGTGATTGTCTTTAATCAAAATCCCATCGTCGAGTCCCATGCGGTGATTCGTGCCACCCCCTTGGGTCACGGCATATTTATCGAGCAAGCGGAATCCAGCCAGCGTTTTGCGCGTATCAATGATCTTGCAGTTGGTGCCAGCGATGGCATCAACAAATTTGCGCGTGAGGGTCGCGACGCCGGAGAGATGCTGAAGAAAGTTCAACAGCGTGCGCTCGGCGATCAGCAGTCCAGCGGCAGTGCCCCACAGTTCGAGCACCACCTGCCCTTTTTTCACGGCACTGCCTTCCGTAACCAACAATCGCACGCCAGCGGTCGAATCAACGGCATGAAGCACCTGCTCCACTAGCGGCAAACCCGCAATGGTGAGGTCGGCCTTGGCGGTGATTTCTCCTTGAGCGGCGCGGTCGGGTGGAATCGTCGCTTGCGTGGTGACATCACCGCGACCGAGGTCTTCTTCCAGGGCGGTGGCGATGAGGCGGAGGGTTGAGGGGTGGGTGAGGGGGTTCATAAGG
>JABFSC010000224.1 GCA_013140885.1 Deltaproteobacteria bacterium
ACCGCGATCGCGACCTGCAAAAAACAGCAGCGCAATTTCTTCTCCTTCCTCCACGAGGCGCTCAAGGCTAAAGCCGACAATCGCCCCGCTCCCAGCCTCCTCCGCTCATAACCCGTGAACGGCTACATCAAAAGAATGTCTCCCTGTGGCGACAGCGTCATTTCTTTTACTTCTTTTGACTCCTGGCGCTCAACCGGCAACGAGATAATCATGGTCGTTCCACTTGGTCCGGTAGGGCCAACACGAATCTCTCCGCTAAAAGTTTGGATGATCGTTTGAGCGAGAAGGAGACCCATACCGGCTCCTCTTGCACCCGGAGGCTTCTTTATCGGTTCTTCAAAAAGATGGCGCCGTACCTCCTCAGAAATGCCTTTCCCGGTATCTGAGATTAGGATATCAACTCCTTTATTGTTAACTTCTGTTATGATCGTCAGTATCTTGGTAGATGAGTTGTCCATTGCCTCGATAGCATTGCCAACGAGTCCGTCGAACGCTTGTGCGAGCCAGTGTGGGTTCGCTCGAACTTTATAAGCTCCTGACAAGGAGGGATGGAAGCGGTAAGTCACATTGCTATCAGGGTCAAGCGTGAGCGAATTTTCCTGTAATTGATCTAGACGTTCTTTCACAAGGTTATTCAGGTCTAGTAGTTCCACTCCGTCCTGTGCTGATAATGGAGCGGTGATAGGCAGCAATTCTCATTATGACGATTGCCTTTCTCGGGGCACTGGGGAAGACTACGGGGGACTCCTGACGAGCGAGAGGTCCCCGATGAGCAAAACGTCTCCTTTCACGGATTGTTTGCACGCGCTACGGACTGCGGCAGCCACATTTCCCGATATCCGCAAAGGCAAAAACAAACACTACACCGTGCGCGACGCGGCGCTGGGTGCCTTTGCTGTGTTCTTCACGCAGAGCCCCTCGTTCTTGGCCTATCAGCGGGATATGACGAAGCGCCAAGGGCAAAGCAATGCCCATACCCTCTTTGGGCTGAGCGAAATTCCCTGTGACAATCAGATGCGGACGCTACTCGATCCGGTCCCGCCCGCCTTGCTCGATCCGGTCTTTGACCATGGATTCTCCACGCTAGCCGAGACGCAGCAGCTCTCCGCGTTTCGGTCGTGGCAGAAGCGGCTGTTAGTGGTGTTGGATGGCACGCAGTATTTCACTTCGCAAAGCATCTCCTGCCCGCAGTGTTCGCGGCAAACCCACCGCAATGGTACGACGACCTATTCTCATCGCATGCTGACCCCGGTGATTGTGGCCCCGCACCAGAATAAAGTCATTCCGCTGCCGCCGGAGTTTATCGTCCCCCAAGATGGCCATGCCAAGCAGGATTGTGAAAACGCGGCGGCCAAACGTTGGCTGCGCCAATATGCCACTACCTATCGGACCTACAACATGACCATTCTCGGCGATGATCTCTACGCAACCCAGCCGATCTGTGAGGTCCTGATCGAGGAACGGCTCCCCTTCATTTTGGTCTGTAAGCCCGACTCGCATGCGACCCTCTATGCCGCGCTGGCCCAACGGACCCTGGGCAAAGATCTCCATCAGGTCACGCACACCGTGCACTCCACCTCTGGGGTGACGCACGCAACCTATCGCTACGCGTCGCAGCTCCCCTTACGTGCAAGCGCTGATACGTTGTACGTCAATTGGTGTGAACTCACGCTCACCGATGCCGCGGGAACCCAACTCTACCACAATGCCTTCATGACGCAGGCTACACTCACGGCGAAAACCGTTGCCCCGATCGTGCAGGCGGGGCGCACGCGGTGGAAAGTGGAGAATGAGAACAACAATACCCTCAAAACGCAGGGCTATCATCTCGAACACAACTTCGGCCATGGCACGCAACATTTGGCGGCGCTCTTAGCCACCTTCAATCTCTTGGCCTTTCTCTTTCACACACTGCTTGATCTACTCGATGCTCAGTACCACCAGCTGCGTCGCACCTTAGTCAGCCGCAAGACCTTCTTTGATGATCTACGGGCACTCACACGCTATCTGTGTTTTCCTAGCTGGGAGCACCTCCTCACCTTCATGCAGCAAGGTCTCCACGGCCACCCGCCTCTCAACTCCTCCTAGGAACTCATAATGAGAATTGCTGCAGTCATGGTGGAGGAGTTTCTCATGAATACGCTTCGTCATCTCCTGCGGGCTGACGACGTCGGTTTCAAACGTAATGATGGTATTGAGGACGTACCAGTTATAGATCTTGGCAATGGGTGCTGCATCTTCGGTTGTTGCCCGTCGGATCTGCATATATTTGCCTTCATCACATGACAGAATATCTCACCTTCGGTTCTATTCTCAGAAGTCGAACTTTAATTCAACGGCTTTCCTCCGGACCATGAGCAGGAACAAATTCCAATGAATAGCCAGAACGGTCTACCGGTAGGCCGCTCTATACGGCTACTCGTAGGAACATTCGTCTGGCTACAGATGGGAAGTTCTTCACTGCATCCTCAGAATACAGAACGGGAGTAGTCTTTCTTGTCCGTTTATTCCTCAGTTGCGCTACACCGACTCACCCCAACAAAAACCTTGCACATCCGGCAAGTCAGCACGGATTCTACCGCTACGAACGCGCAATACGTGCCTACATATCCTTTTGTCTCACGTTGCCCATGTGACACGCATCCAAATCCCGGAAAAATCGTCACCACACAGAGGGTGATAGGACACAAGAAGACAAATTGTCCCATCGTCGAACGTTAGACGAGCGCGGCAGCCATAGCTTGAATGTCATTTCTCGAAGACGATTGCAATCGTCTTCGAGAAATGACATTCAAAGCAGTGGTGAAGAACACTCCGTTCGTGCGAGAACAAAGTGGACCACTCTGGGTGGGACGGAACGACGTGCACCGTCCCTTTTTTCAACCCAAGCATCTCGGATCTCCGAAGTCTACTCCATGTTT